>NZ_JBAMDI010000090.1:0-46398 GCF_036961695.1 Pseudomonas sp. CGJS7
TCCTACAGGGGGCTTCGGGCGGGACGCCGGTCGGGCTTACTGCTGCCGCAGCGCCTCGATCGGGTCGAGCTGGGAGGCCTTGCGCGCCGGGTAGTAGCCGAAGAACAAGCCGGTCGCGATCGAGAACCCCGCCGCCAGCGCCACCACCTGCCCGTTCAAGGCGATCGGCAAGGCGCCGAATTTGCCGACCAGGATGGTGCCGACCACGCCGATGGCGATGCCGAAGGCGCCGCCGATCAGCGAGATCAGCATCGCCTCGGCGAGGAACTGGCGCTGGATGTCGCGCGGCCCGGCGCCGACCGCCATGCGCAGGCCGATCTCGCGGATGCGCTCGGTCACCGACACCAACATGATGTTCATGATGCCGATGCCGCCGACGATCAGCGAAATCGTCGCCACCGCGCCGAGCAGCAGCGACATCAGCCGGGTGGTCTGGGTGCGCGTGGCCACCACCTCGGCGATGTTGCGCACGCTGAAGTCGTCGTCGGCGCCGGGCTGGATGCGATGGCGCTGGCGCAGCAGGCCTTCGATTTGCTCCTGCGCGTAGGACACGTCCTCGGCGCGGCCGACGCCGACCGCGATCTGCATCACCGCGCCGTTGGGCAACCCCATCGCGCCGAGCAAACGGCGGCGCCCGGTTTCCAGCGGCACCAGCACCACATCGTCCTGGTCCTGGCCGAAGCCGCCCTGGCCCTTGGGCTTGAGCGTGCCGATCACGGTGAACGGCACCCGCCCCAGGCGGATGGTCTGGCCGATCGCGTCCTCATCGCCGAACAACTCGCGGCGCACGGTTTCGCCGAGGATCACCGACTTGGCCGCGCTGCCGTAATCGCGGGTCTCGAAATTCGAACCGCTGGCGATGCTCCAACCGTTGATGTCGAAGAAATCGGCCTGCACGCCCTGCCACTGGGTCGACCAGTTGTTCTCGGCGAACACCGCCTGGGTGCCGCCGCGCAAGGACGCGGCGACGTACTGCACCTCCGGCACTTCGCTGCGGATCGACTCGCCGTCGGCCTCGGTCAAAGTGAAGAAACTCGACGAACTCAAGCGCACGCCGCCGGTGCCGCGGCCACCGCCGCCGGAGCTGATGTCCAGGCGGTTGGAACCCAGGCCCGAAACCAGTTTGTCGATTTCCGATTGGGTGCCCTGCCCGACCGAGACCATCACGATCACCGCGGCGATGCCGATGATCACGCCCAGCGAGGTCAGCGCGCTGCGCAACCAATTGCCGCGCAGAGCGAACACCGCGGTACGCAGCACTTCCAGGAAGTTCATGCGCCCGCCTCCTGCTCGTGCAACTCGCCGTCGCGCATCACGAAGGTCCGGTCCGCGTGCGCGGCCACATCCGGATCGTGGGTGATCAGCACCACGGTGTGGTCGTCGGCCTGCAGGCTCTTGAACAGCGCCAGGATTTCCTCGCCGGTGCGGGTGTCCAGCGCGCCGGTGGGTTCATCGGCGAGCAGGATCGGCGGGCGGTTGATCAAGGCGCGGGCGATCGCCACGCGCTGTTGCTGGCCGCCGGACAATTCGCTCGGCCGGTGATTGGAACGCTGGCCCAGACCGACCGCTTCCAACGCCGCCTGCGCACGCTGCAAGCGCTCGCCGCGGTGGACGTTGGCGTAGCCCATCGGCATCGCCACGTTCTCCAGCGCGCTCATCCGCGGCAGCAGATTGAAGCCCTGGAACACGAAACCGATCTTGTCGCGGCGCAGGATCGCGCGCTCCTCAGCGTCCAGGCTGGCCACGTCGATGCCGTCGCACAGGTACACGCCGGAGGTCGGCGTATCCAGGCAGCCGATCAGATTCATCAGCGTGGACTTGCCCGAACCCGACGGCCCCATGATCGCGACGAATTCGCCGCGCGCGATCGACAGTTCCACCCCGTGCAAGGCGATCACCTCGGCCTCGCTGCCGGGCGAATAGACCTTGCCCAGATCGTGCGTCTGGATCACCGCGGGTTTGCCCGCGGCATTGTCGCCAACGCCATTCATTGGCCCGCGCGCCCGCTGCCGACGATGATGTCGTCGCCTTCCTTGACGTTGCCCGAGACCTCGGTCCAGCTGCCGTCGCTGACGCCGACCCGCACCACCACCGCCTGCGGCTTGCCGTCGACCAGCTTGAACAACGGCGCCCGGCGCGCGCTGACCAGCGCGGCGATCTCGCCGTCCCATTGCTTGCGCTGCGCCTGGCTGAGCGCATCGCGGAAGCCGGAGAACTGCTGGTTGAAGCGTTCCTGCATGCGCTGGCGCGCCGCGCCCGACATCGCGCCGCCGTTGCGGTTGTTGTTGCTGTTGCGATTGTTGCCGCCGCCGGGACCGCGGCCGCCCATGATGATGGTCGGCGCGCCGCCACCGGGCGGACCGCCCGCGGCGCCGCCCGGCGCCGCGGCCATGCGCGCGGCCGTGCGTTGCTTCATCTCCGCCAGCGCGGTATCGAACAGCGCCTTCTGATTGGCATCCAGCTTGAGCTTGTCGGCCAGCGCCGGCAGATCGTTGCCCAGACCGCCACGTTGCGCGCCGCTGGCGCCGCCCGGAGCGCCGGCGCCGGCCGCATCGTCGTCGTTGGGCTTGTAGCGCAGCGCCGCATTGCCGACCCGCAGCACGTCGTCGCGATGGCTGACTTCGATCTCGGCGTTGGCGGTCATGCCCGGCAACAACACGCCGTCGGGGTTGTCGACCGAAACCACCACCGGATAGGTGATGACGTTGCTGGTGTTGGTCGCCGACAGCCGCACCTGCTGCACGCTGCCGCGGAATTTGCGGTCGGGGAAGGAATCGACGGTGAAGTCCACGCTCTGGCCGGCCTTGACCTGACCGATGTCGGCCTCGTCGATGGCCAGCACGATTTCCATCTTCGACAGATCCTCGGCGATCTGGAACAGCACCGGCGATTGCAGACTCGCGGCCACGGTCTGGCCGGGTTCGACCGTGCGGGTCAGCACCACGCCGTCGACCGGCGCGCGGATCACCGTGCGTTGCAGATTCAGTTGCGAGGTCTTGGTGGACGCGATCTGTTGGTTGATCTGCGCTTCCGCCCCGGCCAGTTGCGCGCGGGCCTGATCGCGCGCTGCGCGGGCCAGATCGGCGTCGCTGCGCGCGACCAACTGGTTCTTGACCAGTTCGCTCTTGCGCTGATAGTCGAGTTCGGCGTTGCGCAGGGTGGCTTGCGCGGTCGCCAGCGAAGCGCGCGCGTTGTTGACCTGGGCGGTGCCCTGGGCGATCTGCGCCTCATAGGTGCTCGGATCGATCCGCGCGATCACCTGGCCCTTGGTGACCCGATCGTTGAAATCGGCCAGCACCTCGGTGACCTGCCCGGAAATCTGGCTGCCGACATCGACGGTGGAAATCGCCGAGAGCGCGCCGGTGGCCGAGATCGCCACGCGGATGTCGCCGCGTTCGACCTTGGCGGTGCGGTAGGCGCCGGCCGCCTGCTCGGCGCTGCGCTTGCTGTAGTAGTGCCAGCCGATGCAGGCCGCGGCCAGCAGCAACACCGCGACGACCGCGCGCTTGGGCCAGGGCGATTTACGCGGACGCAGGGACTTGGGGGCGGTCGAAGACGGCTTGGCTGCGCTCATGGGGCTCGGACGGTAGGTTATGCAGGCGCCAACGCGCACGGCTGAACAGGGTTGACACGCCGTGCGGACAGATCGCTCCCAACGGGCTCGAACGGTTCAGTTTCACCGCCGCGGTGCGAACGCGGCGTTGCCGACCGATCCGGCATAACGGTCTTGCAGATGGATGCGGCTGGACGGGAAAGGGTCGCGGATCCGATCGGCCCGCCAAGATCGCGCAAGCGCGCCGTCGGCTCAGGCCTCGGGCACGCGCGGGATCGGCGCGGGCAGCGGCGCGGTCGCGGCGGCGACCTGGATGCCGGGCTTGAAACGGATCAGCGCGGTGGTGCCCTGCTCCGGCGCGCTGGTCAGGGTGACAGGCCAGCCGAAGCGTTCGCCGAGCCGGCGCACGATCGACAGGCCCATGCCCTTGCCGTCGCCGGCGGAGAAATCGGCGCGGTAGAACGGGGTGAACGCCTTGGTCAGGGTTTCCACCGACATGCCGATGCCGGTGTCGCGGATCTCGATGCTGTCGCGGCTCAGGCGCACGTCGATCCGGCCCTGATCGGTGAAGCGCACCGCGTTGCTGAGCAGGTTGCCGATCATCACCCCCAGCGCATGCGGCGGCGCGACCAGGCGCGGGCCGCCTTCGTCGTACAGATGCAGTTCCACCGGCTTGCCGTTGAGCAGCGGCAGGATCCGCTCCATTTCGTTGTCGACGATGTCGCGCACCGCGAATTCTTCCGATTGCGGCTCCACGTCGGATTCGCGCGCCAGGATTAGGAACGCGTCGATCACCGCTTCCATGTCGCGGCCGGCGCGCTGCACCCGCAGCAGCGAGCGCTGCGCGCGCAGCGGCGTGTCCGGGTCGGCCAGCATCAGATCGGTGGCGACCCGGATCACGGTCAGCGGGGTGCGCAGTTCGTGGCTGGCGTCGCGGGTGAAATCGCGCTCGCGCTGGACGAAGTCGCTGACGCGCTCGGCCAGGCCGCTCAGCGCGCTCGACAACCGGCGCACTTCACTGCCGGGGTCGTAAGGGAATTTGATCGGTTCGATCAGGCTGGTGTCAGGATCGCGCGGGTCCCATTGCGAGACCACGTTGGCCAGCCAACTCACCGGCGAGACCAGACGCTTGGAAGTCCGGTAGGTATGCCAGGAAATCAGGTACGTGGTCAGCAACGAGAACAGCAGCGAGAACAAACCGGTGTACAGGATCGCCTCATCGATCAGCTCGGTCGCGTAGACCATGTAGAAGCTGCCGCCCTCGCGCCGGTCGACCAGCACCACCCGGCCGCCGCCGGGCAGGTTGTGCAGGCCCGATTCGGCGCCGCGCATCGACGCGGGCAGGATCGAATCGCTGGCCCCGGCCGGGACGAAATGGCCGCGGGTGGTCGAGGTGCGCGGCAGCGGGTAGTTCGGGTTGCGCGCGCGGCCGGCCCAGTAGTCGTCGGCCTCGCGCTGCATGCGCTGTTCCAGCACGACGTGACGCACCGCCAAGCCCGCCAGGAGAATGCCCAGCGTGATGGCGATGCTGCCGATCAAGGCTTGCAGGATGAACGCAAGCTTGATCTTGCGCGGTAACCCTTGCGGCATGGCGTCGGCGGGCGTCAGTCGGGCGGCTGGGAGATGTCCGCCACGCGATACCCGGCGCTTTGTACGGTGTGCAGCAGTTGTTTGCCGAACGGCTTATCGATGGTCTTGCGCAGGTTGTACAGATGGCTGCGCAGGGTGTCCGAATCGGGCAGACCGTTGCCCCAGATCTCGCGCTCGATTTCCTGACGGCTGACCACTCGCGGCGATTCGCGCATCAGGATGGTCAATAGGCGCAGGCCGATCGGCGAAAGCTGCAATTCGCTGCCGCCGCGGGTGACCCGCAGGCTGGCCGGATCGAGCACCAGATCGGCGACCTTGAGCACCTCGCCGCCGACCTGCCGGCGCTCGCGCCGGATCAGGGCGCGCAGGCGCGCTTCCAGTTCCTGGATCGCGAAGGGCTTGGTCAGGTAGTCGTCGGCGCCGGCGCTCAGGCCGGTGAGCTTCTCATCCAGGGTGTCGCGCGCGGTCAGCATCAGCACCGGGGTGGACTTGCGGGCTTCTTCGCGCAGCTTCTTGCAGACCTCGATACCGTCCATGCGCGGCAGCATCAGGTCCAGCACGATCACGTCGTAGCTGTTCTCGGTCGCCAGGCGATAACCGTCGAGGCCATCGGCGGCGTAGTCGACCTCGAAGCCGCGGCTTTCCAGGTACTCGCCGACCATCTCGGAGATATTGCGGTTGTCTTCGACGATGAGGACCAGGCCCCCGTCTCTCGTACCCTGCATGCAGCCTCCTCCACTCCTTCAGTTTTGTGAAGGTTGCCGTCGATAAGGTGGACGGCTCGTGAAGGCCGGCATTAGGCTGCCCCATTCCAGCGCCAAAACGCCTTCCGGACTTAACGAATGCTTGCCGACCGCCTGTACCCGATCCTGCTCCTGCTGGGCTCGAACATCTTCATGACCTTCGCCTGGTACGGCCACCTGAAGTACAAGTCGTCGCCGCTGACGGTGGCCATCGCGGTCAGCTGGGGCATCGCCCTGTTCGAGTACTGCCTGCAGGTGCCGGCAAACCGGCTGGGCAGCGCGGTGTATTCGGCGCCGCAGCTCAAGGGCATGCAGGAGGTCATCACCCTGCTGGTGTTCGCCGGCTTCTCGGCCTGGTATCTGGGCGAGCCGCTGAAGTGGAACCACTGGGCCGGGTTCGGGCTGATCGTGGTGGCGGCTTGGTTGATCTTTCTCGATTGAGGCGCGGCTTGGGTTGCGGCGCGTAATCGCCGATCAGGGCCCGCAGATCGACTCGACCTCGACATCGCCCGTCCACAGGTTGTCGCCGACCTGCACGGTCAGCGCCCCTTGCCACAGCGTGCGGGTACTGCCGTCGTCCTCATCGCGCACGCGTCCGGGCGGACGCGGCGTCCAACCGCCGTCGTCGTTTTCGATGTAAGCCCGGGGCGGCCGCAGACGCAGATACGCCGACACCCGTTCGGCCGGCGCCGCCCAGCTCAACTCCATGCCGCGCAAGCTCATCGCCTGCACCGCGGACCGGCCATTGTCACGGCGCAACACCAACGGGCGACCGTGGAGCGAAATATGCAGGGCCGGCCAGGTATCCAGATCGGAACGATCCTCGTCGTCCGCGCGCCACACCGTCGCCATCACCGCATCGCCTTCGGCCGGCGTCGGCGTGGACGGACGGATGCGGACGATGGGACAGGTCTTGCTGTCCATGGCTTGGTCGAGCCAGGCCGAGCGCCGCATCGGCAGATCGGGGCCTGGGCCGAGCGCCACGCTCGCGGACGCCGACAGCGATGAACCGGCCAAGACGACGGCCACGGCCAGCGCCCGGATCGATGGCAGCCAGGCCGGCACGTTCAGAACTTGATCTTGCCGGTCAGGATGTCCTTGAACATCACCCAATCGCCGGCGAAGGAATAGAACGGATATTTGAACGTCGCCGGCCGGTTCTTCTCGAAGAAAAAATGCCCGACCCAGGCGAAGCCGTAACCGCACAGCAGCGCCGCCAGCAACAGCCACGGCCGCGCCTGCAACACCGCCAGCGCGAACAAGGCCAGCACGCCGCAACTGCCGATGAAGTGCAGCCGTCGGCTGGTGCGGTTGCTGTGTTCGCTCAGATAGAACGGATAGAACTCGCGAAAACTGGCGAAGCGGTTGCTCATGTCCGTCTCCTGGCTCCGGCGGCGCGCCGGAGTTTGCCTGGCTGCGCTGGCCACCATACCGCGAGCGCTATCGCTGGAGTGTCGCCGACGCGACAGTCGGCGGGCCGAGCCGTCACAGTCGGATCAGGCCGCGGGCGGCGCTACCGGCACCACAGGCACCACCGGCGCTTCGACTTCGCCGCCGGACGGCGCGGGCGACGGCTCGGGCGATTGCAGCGCGTCCTTGTTCGCTTCGTACAAGGCTTGCACCGGGGTGCCGGTCAGGCAGGTCACCTGGTCGCCGTGAAGACGGAAGTCGTCGCTGACGACCGGCTCGGCCGAACGCGCCCAGATCCGCGTCTCAGTGAAGCTCGCTTGCTCGGCGAACACGTCCGGCCGCGCATCGGCCCGGCCCGCGCGCCGTTTGGCGTCGTACTGGGTGCGCGGCGCGCAGCCGGCCCAGCCGCCCTGGCGCGCACGAAACACCGGATAGTGCAGCGCTTCCAGCCAGCGATCGCCGTCGCGCCGCAGAAACAGCAGCGCATGCGGGAAACCCGACAGCTCCGGTTCGTCCGTGTGCCGGTAGAGCTCGAATTCGATGGTCGGATCGGCGTGGCGACCGTGGATGAGTTGCTCGACCCGGTAACGGGCCTTGTAGCGCAGGTCCAAGGATTTATCGTCCCTGACCGACTCCAGCGACAAGCGCTCGCCGACCACGACGACGAAATCGGCGGCCGGCTTCGGCTCAGGCACCGGCGCGAGCGAGGACGCGGTAGGCGCATCGCCTCCGCACCCGGCGGTGACCGCCAACGCAAGCCACAACAGCGGGCCCGCAAGATGGATCGCACGCATCGTCATGTTCGGTGTCCTTTCCGAGAATGCGGGCATCCTCCATCAGCTCCCGCACCGGCACAAGCGCGGGTTCAGACGGCCGCCCGCGGCGAAAACATGATCACCGCCATTCCGGCCAGACACAGCCCGGCGCCGAGCAGATCCCAGCGGGTCGGCGTCACCGCGTCGACCCACCACAGCCAGAAGATCGCCACGGTGATGTAGACGCCGCCGTAAGCCGCATAGACCCGGCCCGAGGCGGTCGGATGCAAGGTCAACAACCACGCGAACAAGGCCAGGCTGGCGGCCGCGGGCAGCAGCAGCCAGATGCTGCCGCCCTTGCGCAGCCAGAGATAAGGCAGATAGCAGCCGACGATTTCGGCCACGGCGGTCAGCACGAACAACAGCGAAGTCTTGAGCACGACGGGCTCCCGGCGGTGAAGGGTCGGTCGGCGAGATGCGAGGCCGTTGCGCGGCGATGTTCGCTGAAGCCAGCCGCCGCGAACGCCGTCGCGCGACGCCCGGACGCTATGCGATCACTCGCCGCGTTCGTTGCGCTTGGCCTGGTTCCAATACGCGTCCTGCCCGTCCAGCGGCACCTCGGCCAGCGCCAGCCCGTCTTGCGCGGCCAGCAACTCCATCGCGCGGAACCGCCGTTCGAACTTCAGATTGGCCCGGCGCAAGGCGCTGCCGACATCGACCTTGGCGTGACGGGCCAGATTGGCGCAGACGAACAGCACATCGCCGATTTCGTCCTCCAACCGGTCGCGCGCGGCGGCATCGTCGGGGGCGGCGGCGACCGCATCGAATTCGGCGCGGACCTCATCGATTTCCTCGTGCAGCTTGGCGATCACCGGCGTCGCGTCGGGCCAGTCGAAACCGACCGTGGCCGCGCGCTTTTGCAGCTTCACCGCACGCTGCCATTCCGGCAAACCGCGGGCGATCCCGGCCAGGGCCGAAGTGTCGGCCTCGCCCGAGGCTTCGCGTTCGCGCCGCTTGAGTTCTTCCCAGGCCGCGGTCTGCGCATCGGCGTCCTCGACGCTGGCGTCGCCGAACACATGCGGGTGGCGGCGCAGCATCTTGTCGCTGATCGCCCCGACCACGTCATCGAACCCGAATTCGTTCTGTTCCTGCGCCATCCGCGCATGGAACACCACCTGCAACAGCAGATCGCCGAGTTCGTCCTTGAGCGCGGTCAGATCCTGGCGATCGATCGCATCGGCGACTTCGTAGGCTTCCTCGATCGTGTACGGCGCGATCGTGGCGAAGGTTTGTTCGATGTCCCACGGGCACCCGCGTTCGCGGTCGCGCAGCCGGGCCATGATCTCGATCAGGCCGGCGATGCCCGGCGGCAGATTCAATACCTCAGCCATCGCGCCACTCCTTCCACGGCAGTCCGCGATCGCCCAGGGCGATGAAATCGCCGTTGAGCAGATGATCGCGTTGGTTGTAACGGAACGGCCGGCCCTGCGGGTCCAGCACCGCGCCGCCGGCCGCCTCCAGCACGCACTGGCCGGCCGCGGTGTCCCATTCGCTGGTCGGGCCGAAGCGCGGATACAGATCCAGCGCGCCTTCGGCGATGCGGCAGAACTTCAACGACGAACCCAGACTGACCATGCGGATGCCGCCGGCCGCCTGGCGATGGGCGCGGACCATGAAGTCGTCGCTGCGCTGGCTGTGATGCGAGCGGCTGGCGGCCACCCGCATCGGCTGGGCAGGCGGCACCTGCGCCTGGATCCGGGTTTCCGCGTCGCCGTCGCGGCGATAGGCCGCGCCACCGCGCTGGCCGTGCCACAACGCGCCGCCGACCGGCGCCAACACCAGACCGAACACCGCCACGCCGTCTTCGATCAAAGCCAGATTGACCGAGAACTCGCCGTTGCGCTTGACGAATTCGCGGGTGCCGTCGAGCGGATCGACCAGCCACAAGCGCGACCATTGCCGGCGCTGCCGGGTGCCGACTTCATCGGCGGATTCTTCCGACAACACCGGGATATCGGGGGTCAGCCGCGCCAACCCGTCGAGGATCACATGGTGCGCGGCCAGATCGGCCGCGGTCACCGGCGAGGCATCGGCCTTGCGTTCGACTTCGAACTCGCCGTCGTAAACCTGCAGGATGGCCGCGGCCGCGGCGCGCGCGATCTCGATCGCGCCTTCGGTCAACGCGCGGTCTTGCAAACCTTGCACCAGACTCATGGCGGCAACGGCGCGTCGACCGCGCCCGCCGGCGGCGGCGCGGGCTCGCCGTTGCGCAGCCATTCGCGGGCGATGAACAGCGCGGCGATGCTGCGGCCTTCGGAGAAATCCTCGCGCAGGATCAGCTGGTGCAGATCGTCGAGCTTGAACGGCACCACTTCCAGCTCTTCCGGCTCATCGCCGGGCAGACGCTCGGGATACAGGTCGCGCGCCAGCACCAGATGCGCCTGATGGCTCATGTAGGTGGGCGCCAGGGTCAGCGAGCGCAGCACGGTCAGCGAGCGGGCGCCGTAACCGGCCTCCTCCTTGAGCTCGCGATTGGCCGCCTCGATCGCATCCTCGCCCGCGTCGATCCGCCCCTTGACCAGGCCCAGCTCGTAGCGGTGCACCCCGGCGGCGTATTCGCGCACCAGCAGCACGGTGTCGGCATCGAGCATCGGCACCACGATCACCGCGCCCGGGCCGGCGGCACGGTTGCGGCCGTGCAGGCGCTCGTAGCGGCGGCGCTCGCCGTTGGCGAATTCCAGGTCGAGCAGTTCCATCCGGTACGGACCGGCTTCGTGCTCGGTGACGCTGTGGATGATCGGCAGCCGCCGGCTCATGGCGCCGCCCCGCGGACCGGCGAACCAAACATAAACGGCCCGAACGCATGCGGTCCGAGCCTGGGCGATCCGGGCATGAGCAAGGAGCGGAAAGGCACGATAATAGGGGGATGCGAGAGATCACTCACGACCATCAGATGCTAACAGAGCCGGGCAGCGCCGCGGCGGACTCCTGGCGCGAACGCGACTTGAAGGTGCTCTGGCACCCCTGCACGCAAATGCGCGAGCACCCTCACACCCTGCCGCTGCTGCCGGTCGCCAGCGGCCGCGGCCCGTGGCTGATCGGCCACGACGGCCGCCGCTACCTGGATGCGATTTCCAGTTGGTGGACCAATATTTTCGGCCACGCCGAACCGCGCATCGCCCAGGCCATCGCGACCCAGGCGCTGACCCTGGAACACGTGATCCTGGCCGGTTGTTCGCACCCGCCCGCGGTCGAACTGGCCGAGCGCCTGCTGGCGGTGGCGCCGCGCCAGGACGGGCGCGCGCCGCTGAGCAAGGTGTTCTACGCCGACAATGGCTCGGCCGGGGTCGAGGTCGCGCTGAAGATGGCGTTCCACTGGTTCCGCAACCGCGGCATCGAAGGCCGCAACAAGTTCATCGCCCTGGAAAACGGCTACCACGGCGAAACCCTCGGCGCGATGGCGGTCGGCGATATCCCGCTGTATCGGCGGGTGTATGCGCCGCTGCTGATCGAATCGATCTTCGCGCCCTCGCCCGACGCCTACCTGTGCGAACCCGGCGAAAGCCCGGCCGATCACGCCCGCCGCGCCGCCGAGGTTTTGCGCGATCTGCTCGAACGCCATGCCGATGAAGTCTGCGCGCTGATTCTGGAGCCGCGGGTGCAATGCGCCGGCGGCATGCGCATGCACGACCCGCTGTATCTCAAGCTGGCGCGCGAACTGTGCGACGCGCACGGCGTGCTGCTGATCGCCGACGAAATCGCGGTGGGCTTCGGCCGCACCGGCACGATGTTCGCGAGCGAACAATCCGGGGTCATGCCCGATCTGCTGTGCCTGTCCAAGGGCCTGACCGGCGGCTCGTTGCCGCTGGCGGCGGTGCTGACCACGCAGGACATCTACGACGGCTTCCTCGACGATTCGCGCGAACGCGCCTTCCTGCATTCGCACAGCTATTCCGGCAACCCGCTGGCGTGCGCGGCGGCGCTGGCCACGTTGAACATTTTCCGCGACGACGACGTGATCGCGCGCAACCGCGCCACCTCCGCGCGCATGGGCGAACTCGCCGCGGCCTTCGTCGGCCACCAGCACGTCGCCGACGTGCGTCAGGCCGGAATGATCGTCGCCTTCGAACTCACCCGCGGCGGCGACAAGCGCACCCCGTTCGATCCGGCCGCGCGGATCGGCCTGCGCGCGTACCGCGCCGCGCTCGAACGCGGCGTCTTGCTGCGTCCGCTCGGCGATATCCTGTATTGGATACCGCCCTACTGCGTCGACGAAGAAGCCTTGCAACTGCTCGCCGCGACCACCCGCGCGGCGATCGACCACGCCGTGCAGGAGGCCGACGCATGCGCCTGACCCGAGTCCATGTCGACGCCGATCTGGCGCCCGGCGCCGAGATCGTTTTGCCGGAAGGCCCGGCCACCCATCTCACCCGGGTGCTGCGCCACGAAGTCGGCGACGCCTGCGTGCTGTTCAACGGCGACGGCCGCGACTACCACGGCAAGATCAGCGCGGTGAGCAAGCGCGAAGCGCGGGTGCGGATCGACTCCGCGCAAGACGTCGCCCGCGAATCGCCGCTGCGTCTGGTGCTGCTGCAAGGCGTGGCGCGCGGCGAGAAGATGGATTTGATCCTGCAGAAGGCCACCGAACTCGGAGTGAGCGCGGTGCATCCGCTGTGGTCGCAGCGCAGCGAGGTCAAACTCGATGAGGCGCGCGCGCAAAAACGTCTGGCGCATTGGCGCAGCGTGGTCGCCTCGGCCTGCGAGCAGAGCGGCCGCGCGCGCGTGCCCGAGGTCGCCGCGCCGCTGTCGCTGGCCGCGGCATTGGCCGGGTTGCCGGCAGGCGGCTTGCGCCTGATCCTGGATCCGGACGGCGAGCTGGCGTTCTCCACCCTCGCCGCCGACGCCGGCACGCCGGTGCTGTTGGCGATCGGCCCGGAGGGCGGCTGGTCGCCGCTGGACCGCCAGCAATTGCACGAGGCCGGTTTCCAAGGCCTGCGCCTGGGCCCGCGGATTCTGCGCACCGAAACCGCGGGTCTGGCGGCGATCGCCGCGTTGCAGGCGCGTTTCGGCGATCTGGCCTGAACGCCGGCGGCGCAGCGCCCGGGCCTAGTTCCAACGCATTCGGAACTCGGTCGATTTGCCGGGCGAGGTCGCCAACGACATCCGCGCGTTCAACACCTGAAGCTGTTCCATCACCGCGCTCAGACCCAGCCCGCGGCCGCTGTTGCCGTCGTCGGCCACCGCGGTGCTGACGCCGGACTCGAACACTTTCAGGATCGTCTCGCGCTCGCTCATGCGCCCGACTTCATCGCTGCGGTAGCGTCCCTCGCGCAACAACGCGGTGCGCAAGCGCACTTGGTTGATGCCGCGGCCGTCGTCGCGCACGCTGAACTGCCATAACCCGGACTCATCGCGGCTCAAGCTCAGCCGGACCGAGCCGATCGGATCCTTGCCGACCCGCCGCCGCATCGACATCGATTCGATGCCATGGACCACCGCGTTGACGACCAGCTCCAGCCCGACTTCGCGCAGTATCCGGGTGCTCGACTCGGGCAACTGCGCGAACAAATCCAACTCCGCTTCCACCCGCACCGCCTTGCCCTGCTGACCGGCCAGACGCCGTGCGTGCGCGGCCCAATCGACGAACGCCGCCTTGGCCGGGGTCAACGCCGTATCGCCGCCGGACAGCGCCAATAGCGGCGTCAGGCCGAACGAATCCGCGGCTTCCAGTTCGAACGAGCCAGGACTGGCGCTGGCGGCGCCAGGCGTCGACGACGACGGCATGGCATCGCGCTCCGGCGACGCTGCGTCGGCCGTCGCGATCTCCGGCTGAACTTGGGTCCGCGGCGCCTTGCTGGAATTCGATTCGACAGGCGGGGACGCGGCTATCGTCGACGGATAGCCCCAGGGCACCGATGCCGGCGGAGCGCCGCGCGTCGGACCGGGCTGGTCGGGCTTTCGCGCGACCGCGCTATCGTTCTGCCTCGCTACCGCGCGCGTGGCGGCATGGCTAGTGCCGGCCTTGTTCGATTCGACCCGAGCCGGACCCTCGCTCGGGGCCGCGGGTCTTGAGACGTCGCGCGCGTTGCCGATCGCCGCGTTCGCATTCGAATTCATCGCCCCGCCCGAATGCTCCGCCACGGTCCGCGCGGACGCGGGCGGCGCTCGCTCCGACAACTCCGCCTTGCGCGATTGCATGCGCGCCAGGAAGCCCGTCGAGTTTGCAGGCTCATCGTGGTCCGGCCGCCGCGGGTCGGCGCCATGCGCAGCGCCCGCATCCGCATCGCGTCCGGCCGCTGCCGCCGGCGGTGTGGCCGAGGTCGCTGCCGCATCCGCAACGCCGCTTGCGAACGCATTCGGCGTCGGCGCCGCCGGTTTGCGCAGAACCGGTTCGATCGGCGCGCGCCGGATCGGCTCGGGCAACACCGGAACCGGCCTGATCGACAGCGGCACGCCCGCTAGTCCCGCGGGCGCACTGGCTGGGCTTGGGCGGTCGGTCGCGCGGCTCGCGGCCTGATGGGCAGCAGGCTGAAGCGGCGGGAGACTCGGCGCGGAGTCCTTCGACACCGGTGCGGAAGTAGACGACGTCGGCGCAACCGACCCCGTCCGTTCGCCGCCATCGGCCAGCTTGCGAGCACCGGCCCCGTTCGCACCACGCACTCTGATTTCCAGTTGCGCCAACAACTCGCGCATCGTGCCGATCCGCTCGGCCAGATGCTCGACATGCGCGGCCAAGCGCTGCCCATCCTCGAACCGGTAATCGGCCTGTTCGCTCAGTTCGGCCAGATCCAGCTCCAGGCAATGCGCGGGCGTCTCGATCAAGTCCAGATCGATCTCGCCGGCCTCGCACTTGAGCAAGCGCGCGTCGACCAGCAGCGCGCGATATGAACCGTCGCGTTCGTCCGCGCCGCTGGCGGCGGCCAGACGCTGCAAGCGGACGCGGACCCGCTCCAGCACCGCCGCGGCGCGATCCAGACTGGCACGGATCTGCGCGTCGTCGCGGCCGAGCGCCCGCACCACGCCCTGGATCTGAGCGCGCAAGCGCAGCTTCGCGCCGGCCAGTTCCCGGCTCAGACGCAGGCGCTCGCCGATGTCGGCGACCGCCACCAGCAGGTACTCGGCGGCGCCATCGCGCTCGATCCGTTCGAACCGGAAACTCAATTGGATTTGCCGCGAAGGCGGGCCGGGAAACACGACTTCGGCCAAGGGGTTGCGCAGCGTCGCAACCCGCTCGCGGCCGGCCTCGCCGAACAGCAGCCGCAAATAGCTGCGCAGCTCGGCCAAGGTTTCGACCGGCAACATCGGCCGCAGCACTTCAATCAGGTCCATGCCCGGCCACAGCTTGCGCTGCATCACCCGCAGCAAGGCCGGGGACACCGGGTCGCGAACGATGAAGTTGGCATCGATCAGGAACAACCCGTCGGGCATCGAACGCAGCACGTCTTCGGCACGCGAACGCCACGCCGCCTGGGCCTGGTCTTCGGCGCGCAGACGCCGCAGCGGGTCGGCGATCGCATAGACGATCGCCAGACACAGCGAGAGCCCCGCGCCGATCACTACGATCCACAAGCCGCGCTGGGCGAATCGGCCCGGCTCGGCATCGCCGGCGGTTTGCGTGGCCAGCAGCGCCGCCGCGGCGCTGAGTATCGCCACGCACACCACCACCGCGACGATCGCGCCGAACAATCCCAGGTATCTGTGCCGCGCCGTCGCCACCGCATCCAACATGTCCCCTCCCGACCGCCAAGACCGATCGCACCCTCGACAGCGGCCCGCCGCGCGCCATCGCTTCGAACCGGCGCGCCAGGCGTGGCGATCGCCCACGCCCCAGCTACAGCACAACGCCCCCGCGATGCGCCGGCGCTTGCCGTACCTGTATCAATCGCGAAAGACGGCCTCGTGCGGACGTCGCCCCGGTCCGCCGGCGCGGCTGGCGGCGTCGCGACGAAGACGACCCGCCCTCGCCGGGACCGCCCGCGGGGACTTCAGTCCAGTCGCTCGATGTCCACCACCAGCGAGGCGCTGTAGGTTTTCCAACTGACCATGATCACGTACGGCCGCTTGCGCGAGCCGGAATTGCCGATCGCCCCGGCCGCGGTCTTGGGCACCGATATTTCCATGTCGCCGCCGAAGTGCTTGCGCGCGTTGCCGGCCAGGGTGTTGGCCAGTTCGCCGACGGTGTCGCGCAAATTGGCGTCGGACTGATCGGTCTCGTTCAGCGCCAACAGCAGATGGCGAATCATCGCCCGCGGCGCCGACACGGTGATGGTGCCGCGGAACTGGCCGCTGATCGCGATCTGCCCGCTGTAGTCGAACACCGGCACCGTGCCGCTGTTGTCGTCGAGGAACGCGCCGCGCACGCTGGCCGCTTCCTGGGTGAGCTGGTTGAAGTAATTGGTCACCGCGTCGATGAAGACCTTGATCTCGGTTTCGTTGAGGTCGCTCATTACGGCAGCATCTCCAGTAGCGCTTCGACCAGTTGGTCGTCGGTGAAGGGTTTGTAGAGAAAGCCGCGCGCGCCCTTCTTGAGCGCGCTGATCGCGGTGGTTTTGTCGCTCAGGGCGGAGACGACGAGGATGTTCACGTTCTCGTCGATGGCGGCGATCTGCTCGGTGCATTCGACCCCGCCCAGTTCGGGCATGGTCAGATCCATCGTCACCACGTTGGGCCGATGGCGGACGAACAAGCTCAAGGCCTCGGCGCCGTTGCGGGCCTGACCGACTATCTCCAGGTCGGGCAGCCGCGCATCGCCGGCCAGTCGCGCGATGCGCTGACGAATCACGTTGGAATCGTCGACTATCAGTAACTTCATCGTAAGCCCTGGGTAAGATCGATCAGAAGGTCAGTTGGAAGTCGCCCGAATCCGCCGGCGCGGACGAAGCGGCCGCGGGCTGCGGTTCGGCCACCGGCAGGCGGATGCGGAATTCGGTGTAGGCGCCGACTTTGGTCGCCAGGGAAATCGTTCCCGACATCGAGCGCACCTGTTTCATCACCAAGTCCATGCCGACACCGTGGCCGGCATCGCGATCGCCGCTTTCGGCGGTGGACACGCCGGGCTCGAAGATCTTCATGATCGCTTCGCGATCGCTGAATGCCTGGACCTGATCGGGCGGGTAGCGACCCGATGCGGCCAGCGCCGCGCGCACTCTGCGGGCGTCGATTCCGCGGCCGTCGTCGCGCACCACCAGTTCGATCTGGCGGCTGCCCACGTCCTCGGCGCGGAAACTGATCGTGCCGACCGCCGGCTTGGCGATCGCCAGACGCTCCGCCGCCGGCTCGATCCCGTGCACCACCGAGTTGCGCAGCAATTGCAGACCGACCGTGCGCAGCGCGTTCAAGGTCTCGCCGGGCAGCCGGTCGAAGGCCTGCAACTGCATGTCCAGGCTCACCTGTTTGCCCTGCTCGCGAGCGATGCGCTCGGCCAGCGCGCCCCAACCTTCCACCGCGCGCTGCGAAGCCGAGGCCGCGCTCGGCGCCGGCGCGGACGCGTCGCGGCTGCCGGAAATGCGGTCGAGGAAGTCGCGAATGGTGGCCACGCACTCGAACATATCGTCCAGATGCACCGTCATCTTGACCATGTCGCCGCCCTCGACGCTGCCGCGGTCGCGCAAATGGATCAGATCCAGCTCGAAGTTGTGCGCCAGCGCCTCGACCATTTCCAGATTCAGCGCCGCCGCCTCGCTCTTGAGCGAATGGACGTCGCGGAAGATCGCATTGACCAGCTCGCTGTAGTCGGTGCCGGTGCGGCGCGCGGCGGCCTGGCGCAGGTCGTCGTTGATCCGTTCCAGCACCGCGCCGACCCGGTGCAGAAAGAACCGCACCTCGCTGGATTCGCGGCTGAGCACCCGCAGCAGCGCTTCCATTTCCTCGCGGGTGCGGGTCTTGGCGGCGGCGATCTCGTTGGTCAGACGCACGCGCTCGGAGGCGTCGGACACGGTGACCAACAAGTAGACCGTGTCTTCGCTTTGCTGGACGCGATTGAACTGGAAATTCAGATAGCGCGATTGCGGCTGCCCGCGGCCGTCGCTGCCGCCCGCCACCGGCACTTCCGAAAGCGGGTTGAGGCTGGCGACCAGGTTTTCCTTGACTCGTTTTCCGAACAGCAAGCCCAGATAGTCGCGGGTGGCCTCCAGGGTCTGCGGCGTCACCATCGTGCGCAGCACTTCGATCAGGTTCATGCCCGGATCGATTTTGCGCTGCATGATCTGCGGCAACGAGCGCGACATGCGCTCGCCGATTCCCAGATCCGGCGTCACCAGGAACAAGCCTTCGCGCACGGTGTGCAGGATGTCGTCGGTCTGCTTGTTCGACTGCTCGACCGCGCGGTCGCCGGCGACCAGGCGCCGCAACGCGAACACCACCAGGAAGATGAAGTTCAGCAGGATCAAGGCGCCGCCGATCATCTGCGCGCGGGCCAACTGGACGATGCCCTTGCCCGCGTCGGCCATCGCCTCGTTGAGCATTGCGCTCAAGATGTCGAGGATCTCGGTGTTGTGCTTTTCGGCGTAATCCAGCGCGGCCGCGAGCGCGGCCGGGCTGGGTTCGCCGGGCGCGTTGATCGGCTTGAGCAACTGCGCGTAGGGGGTCCACAGGGTTTGCAGACGTTCGTTCTGCTTGCGCCGCTCCGGGCTGTCCACGGCGATGTAGTCGTCGTAGACGTTCTCCTGGCCGGGCACCTTGCCGCCCTCGCGCAAGACCTGGAATGCGCGACCGATCAGCTCGCTGCGTTCGCGCAGGGACTTGCGCTTCTCCGGCTGGGTCATTTGCCCCTGCCGTTGCGCGCGGTCGATTTCGAACAGATGCCGCAACACCAACTGGGTGTTGGCGCGGGCGTAACCGGACAGATCCTGCGCCATCGAGGCTTGCGCATAGCGGTTGGATTGATACAGCGACGCGTAGATCAGCCCCGCCGATATCAGCAGGAACACGAATACCGCAGCGAACAGGCTCGAGTACTTGCGGAGGATGTTGGTACGTTTCTGCACGAAGGCTACCTCGGTGGAATCGGCGAAAACGGCGGCTGCCGCGATTGCGTCCGAGCTTCGGCGTGGCCGGCCGCGACGCGACGCGTCGGCCGCGCCGATGGCTCGATGCGATAGCGCTCGCCAACGGATCGGCGCGCAGGCGGCGAGATTGCCATTCATCCGGGGCCTGTCCAGAGCGGCGAAGACGGGTGACACATCGGACCAGCACAAAAGGCATCAATTGCCTTTCATCGCGCATTCGGTCCGCACAGGACGTGCGGAAACCTCGTGCAGGCGGGAAAAATCGCGGGTCGGCGCGCCGCTTATTCACTTCGAGTTCGCGAAACCCTTGCGGTCACGCGGTGGTTCGTAGAGCGCGTGTGCCTTGGCTCGCGAAGCGACAGCTATCTGCGGTATGAGAATCGCGCCATTTGAGCGCGCAGGCGTTCAGACGGATGCGTCTACGACCAATGGCGTCGTATTTTTTTGCCGTAACGATCGGCTGACCGGCGAAAAATGCGATGCGGATGCGATTTTCCCGCGAGTTGCGCAAGCGCCCGGCCATGGCCGCGATCGCCCGGATCGCATAACCGCGGTCCGCGCTCGGGCCGACAAGGCCACCCGCAAGCAGGAACAAGGCACGCGGCGCCAGGCCGGATCGCGCCGACGCTCAGATCTTGAAATAGATCCGGCGCGCGTCGAGCCAGCGCACCACGCCCCACCACAACGCGACGAACGCCAACGCGAACGCCAACGACGGCAGGTAGGGGCCGAACCTCGGCGTCATCCAGTCGGCGAAGCCGTGCCGATAGACCGGTTCCAGCCAGCCCATGCCCATCAGCAGATACAACAGCAACGCCGAACCGGCGTAGGCGGCGATCGCGTTGACGCCGAAGGCGCGGCCGAGCGGCGGCCAGCCCTTGCGGTCGACCAGCAGGTGGAACAGCGCGAGGATCCAGCACGACCAGCCGCCGGCCCACAGCACGTACGCGGGCGTCCACAGGTTCTTGTTGATCGGCTGCACGTACGAAACCGCCCAACCCGCGATCAGGCACAACAGGCCGGCGATCCACAGCGCGCGCAATTGGCCGCGGCGCAGCCAATCGCCGGCGCGCAATCCCAGCAAGGTCGTAGCCAGCGCGCCTAGCGCCGACAGCAAACCTTCCGGGTCGTGGCCGCGGCCGCTGATCGGATCGATCTGGTAGACGTGCGCGCCGAGCACGGCGGTGTCGAAGCGGCTGGCGATGTTCTCGAATGGGGCATAGCTGCCGCCGCTGGCCAGCAACGCGCCGTAACCGGCGAGCAGCGCCGCCAACGCCGCCCACTGCGCTCGCGCCGGCAGATACAACGCCAACACCGCCGCAGCGGCGAAGCACAGGCCGATGCGTTGCAACACGCCCGGCACACGCAGGTAGTCGCTATCGCGCACCCACATCGCGATCAGGTGCAGCAACAGACCCAGGCCGACGATGCGCAGCGCGCGCCACAGCGCCGGGCGCAGCAGCTCGGCGGCGGGCACGCCGCTCTCGCGCCGCGGCATCATCGCCAGCGCGATCGACACGCCGACGATGAACAGGAACATCGGAAAGACCAGATCGGTCGGGGTGAAGCCGTTCCACTGCGAATGCAGCAGCGGCGCGTAGACGTGGCTCCAGTCGCCCGGGTCGTTGACCAACAGCATCGCCGCGACGGTGAGCCCGCGCAGCGCGTCGACCGAGGGGTAACGCTTGGATGCGGTCTTGACCGCCGCGGCCGGCGCGGACGCGGGCGCCGAACTCACGCCGCTTGCGCGAGCGCTTCGCCGATCATCGCCTCGACCGCTTCCAGGTCGGGCAGCAAGGCCGCGTCGTCGTTGAGTTTCACCCGCGCTTGCACGCCGTGCGGCAGCACGTCGCCTTCGCGGCCTTCCAGGGTCAGGCTGTCGGCGGCCACCGTGACCAGGCGCGGGAAACCCTGGGTCAGCAGCGCGAAATACGGCAGGCGCGAAGCGGCGCTGAGCGCCTTGAGCACGACCACCTTGCTGCCCAGGCCGCCGGGTTCGCGGGCC
This sequence comes from Pseudomonas sp. CGJS7, assembly GCF_036961695.1. Taxonomy (NCBI): domain Bacteria; kingdom Pseudomonadati; phylum Pseudomonadota; class Gammaproteobacteria; order Pseudomonadales; family Pseudomonadaceae; genus Pseudomonas; species Pseudomonas sp. CGJS7. Next base: position 21,063 of record NZ_JBAMDI010000090.1, read on the forward strand.
AGGCCGGAGAGTTCGCCGAATGCGACCAGCGGCAAGGTCCAACCGCGCCAGCGGATCTCGCCGAGCAACCAGCGCGGCGCGTGCGCGATCGGCGCCGGCGGCGCATACGACAACACCTCGGCGATGGTCGCGTTGGGCAGCAACAGCCGCGCGCCGCCGACCTGGATCAACACGCCGCGGATATCGTTCGGGGCGCCGGCCGCAGTGCCGTCGGTAACGTCGCTGATTGGATTTTCGTTCGGCATCGCGCGGATCCTCGCCGCGGCGACCGCGGCTTGTTGCGAAGGCTTCGATGGACGAAGCCGAGTAGTGAAACGCCCTGCCCCAGCTTCGGCCGAACCTTGCCGGCGAAAACTCAGAGCGGGCTTTGCTTGGCCCAACGCGTCGCCAGCTTGGCCGCCAGTTCCGCCGGCTGCCCCTGACTGGCGCCGCGCGCGATCGCCGCGCTGGCGGCGGCGGCGTCGTAGCAACCGTCCGGAGCCTGGCCCGCGACCAGCGCACCGTGGCCGGACAACTTCATCGCCGCGTCGACCTGGGCCGGGTCGGCGCCGCTGAACAACAGCACCGCGCTGTCGGATGCGGGCAACGCCTCGATCACCTCGCCGCCTTCGACGAACTGGATGCCGTTGTCGGACACCTCGATGCCCACGCCCGCCGGCAGGATGTAGATCACCCCGTCGATGGTGCGCGCGCCGACTTCGGCCAGCTTGACCAACACCGAGGTCGCGCGCTGCATCTGCGCGACCAGCTTGTCGTAACGGCCGCCGTCCAGGCGCTGTTGCACCAGCACCGGTCGCTGGAAATTCTCCGGCAACGCGCCGAGCAACTGGCGCACCGCGTCGGGACCGCCGATGCCGGCCAGGACCAGGATCGCGCCGCTGCGGTTGTTCTCCGGCAGGCGATCGTCGACCAATTCCAGCCCGGAAATACGGCGTTCGATTTCGTCCAGATCGTGCTTGGCCAGCGGTGCGGTGCCGTGACCGCCGCTTTGACCGGTGGCGGCGCTGACCAGACTGGCTTCGTCGCTGAACGACCAATCCGGCACCGAAGGCGCGGGCGCCGCCGGTGCGCGCGCGGCCAAGGGCGCGTCTTCGTTTTGCAGATCGAAATCCAGGTTCGACTCGAAGGTCGATTCGAACTTGACCACCTCGGCGCCGACGCCATGGCGGCCGTCGTCGAACTCGATCGGCGCCATCGGCGTGGGATCGCGCTGGGTCGCGTCGAAATCGATGCGTGCGCCCTCGGCGGCGAAGGCGGCGTCCAGATCGACCAGTTCGTGGACCTGGTTCGGTGCCGGCGCGCGCCACATTTCCAGATCGCCCAAACCGGCGTCGTCGAGCGCGGGCAGGTCGGCGTCGGCGACGTCGGCCTGGACCCATTGACCGATATCGGCCGAGTACGGTTTGGCCTGGCCCGGCACCGCGGCCTGGCTGTCGGCCGCTTCCAGGGTCAGGTTGGCGAAGTCGTACTCGGTCTGGTCCTGCTCGGCGTGCACCGCCGGCTGGGCGCCGAGTTCTTCCACGTCGTCGTCGGCCGCATAGGCCTGAATTTCGATCACCTCCGCCTCGCCCAGCGGCACCGAACCCAGCGCCTGACGGGCGAAGAATTCGCGCGCCTCATCCGGCAGCGGAGCGGGATCGGTGAGGATGCGGTCGCCGGAGGAACCGATCGGCGCGACCCGCTCCAACTCGCCGATCTGTTCGGCGGCGGCGAAGGAGGCGACATCGGAAGCCGGTTCGGCCGATACCGCGTCGAACGTCAACGGCGAGTCGGCACGCGGCGATTGCGCCGGCACCGGTTCGATCTCGGCCTCGAAGGCCTCGATCGCTTCGATTTCCTCGATATCGGCGAAATCGTCGGCGGCCGCGGTTTGCGGCAGCGGCGTGAGTTCGATCTCCGGCGACACCGGTTCCTGCGCCAGCGGCGAGGCGTCCGAGGCCGGGCGCTGGAAGCCGTCGGCGACCAGCACCGGCACCGCGTCCGGCTCGGGCTCGCGCCCGGGCGGCAACACATCGCCGTGACGGTTGAGCTTGGCGGCGAGGTGGCGCGCCCAGCGCGCGGCGTCCCAACCTTCGCGCGACGCGGCCAGTTCGGCCTCTTCGAAGATCACCTCGATCGAAGGATCGATCAGCACGTTCTCGAAACGGTCCAGCGCGTCTTCGGCGGCCGGGTCCAGCACCACCACGACCACGTCGGGATTGGCCGCGTCGAGCGCGGCCGGATCGAGCACGGTCGGGTCGCCTTCCAGGACCAGATGCGCGCCGGCCTCGGCCAACGCGCCGCGCAAACGCTCGCAGGCCACGCCGGCCCGCGCCAACAGTACGACGCGACGTTCTGCTTCAGCCATGACTACGGGAAATTCCAAGCAGTTCGAACACGTTGCGGATCAATTCGGGCTCCTGATACGGCTTGCCGAGATAGCGTTCCACGCCGATCTCGAACGCGCGCTGACGGTGTTTTTCGCCGGTACGCGAGGTGATCATCACGATCGGCACGTCGCGCAGATGCGGGTCGGCCTTCATCTGGGTGGCCAACTCGTAGCCGTCCATGCGCGGCATTTCGATGTCGAGCAGCATCAGGTCGGGCACGCGCTCGGCCATGCGTTCGAGCGCGTCGATGCCGTCCTTCGCCGCCACGACTTCGAAGTTGTGGCGTTCCAGCACGCGGCCGGTGACCTTGCGCATGGTCACCGAGTCGTCGACCACCATCACCAGCGGCACCCGGCGGGTTTCCACCGGCGCCGGCGGCGGCGCCACGTTCTGGCTGAAGTCCTGCAGCAGCGCGGCGCGGCGACGCACCAGCGGTGCGATGTCCAGGATCACCACCACGCGGCCGTCGCCCATGATGGTCGCGCCGAAGATGCCCGGCACCGACGCCACCTGCGGACCGACCGGCTTGACCACGATTTCGCGGTTGCCGATGACCTGGTCGATGGTGACCGCGGCGCGCAGATCGCCGGAGCGGATCAGCAGCAGCGGCATTTGCAGCTGGCCTTCGGCCTTGGCCGGCGCGTGGCCGACCAGCACGCCCAGATCGTGGACGTGGTAGTCCTCGCCGCCGTAGCGGTAAGCGACATCGCCGGCGTCGAGCAGTTCGCGCGACAGGCGGCCGACGCCGCGGACCGAGGCGATCGGCACGGCGAAGGTGATGTCGCCGATGCGCACGAACACCGCCTGGGTGACCGCGAGCGTCTGCGGCAGGCGCAGGGTGAAATGAACGCCCTTGCCCGGATCGGAATGGATGTCGAGCGTACCGCCGAGCTGACGCACTTCACTGGCGACCACGTCCATGCCGACGCCGCGGCCGGCCAGGCGGCTGACTTCGTCGGCGGTGGAGAAGCCCGGTTCCAGGATCAGGGTGTCGAGATCGGCTTCCGACAGCACCGCGTCGGTGCGGACCAGGCCGCGCTCTTCGCCGCGGCGACGGATCGCCGCGCGGTCCAGACCGGCGCCGTCGTCGGCCACTTCCAACACCACTTCCGAGCCTTCGCGGCGCACCGCGATGCGCACCGTGCCTTCTTCGGACTTGCCGGCGGCGCGGCGCTGCTCGGGTTTTTCCAGACCGTGGGCGACGGCGTTGCGGAGCATGTGCTCCAGCGGCGCGGTCATGCGTTCGAGCACGTTGCGGTCGAGTTCGCCCTGGGTGCCTTCCAGCTTGAGCGCGACTTGCTTGCCCAGTTCGGAGGACGCCTGACGCACCACGCGGCGCAGACGCGGCAGCAGCGTATCGAACGGCACCATGCGCGTGCGCATGAGGCCTTCCTGCAGTTCCGAGCTGACTCGCGACTGTTGCAGCAGCAGGGTTTCGTACTGACGGGTGAGGTCGTCGAGGGTGTTCTGCAGGCTGTTCTGGTCGGCCGCCGATTCGCCCAGCGCGCGCGAGAGCTGCTGCAGGGTCGAGAAACGGTCGAGTTCCAGCGGATCGAACGACTGATCGCCCGATTCGCCCTCGCGCTGGTAGCGCGCGATGATCTGCGCTTCGGTTTCGATTTCCAGACGGCGCAGCTGATCGCGCATACGCAGGTTGGTCTGCGCCATTTCCGCGATCGCGCCGCGGAACGCGCCCAACTGCTGTTCCAGGCGGGCGCGGTAGATCGCGACTTCGCCGGCGTAGTTGACCAGGCGGTCGAGCAGGTCGGCGCGGATGCGCACTTGCTCCTGCGGAGCGCGCACGCCGATGTCGTCTTCGTCGAGGAACGGCTGATCGACGATCGGCGCCGACAACGGCTTGAGCGCGCCGCTGTCTTCGGCCGGCGCGGACACTGCCGACGTCGGCAGCAAGGCTTCGCCTTCGACCATGCCCGGCAGGGTCTCGCCGCGCGAACGCGCGTCGAACATCGCGATCAGCGCCTGCGGCATGGCGATGGCCTTGCGCGCGCCGACCCGGGTGACCATCGCGTGCAGGCGGTCGAAACCGCGTTCGAGCAGGACGATGCCGTCGCGGCCGAGTTCGACCCGATGGTCGACCACGGCTTCGAGCAAGGATTCCATGACGTGGCCGAGTTCGCCCACGGCCATGATGCCGGCCATGCGCGCACCGCCCTTGAGCGTGTGCAGATCGCGCTGCAGGCCGACCAGCGGTTCGCGCTCGGTCGGCGCGTCGCGCAATTGCGCCAGCAGACCGTCGGAGTGGTCGAGCAGGTCGCCGCCTTCTTCGACGAAGATGTCGACCAGTTCCGGATCGAGCTCGCTCAGGTCCAGCGTGTCTTCCGGATCCGGATCGGCGCTGGAAGCGCGCGCATAGGCCGCCGCGAGCGCGGCGGAAATGCCGGCGACGGCGCTGCTCGGCGCGGGCGCGGATTGCGCGCGCGAGGCGGCCTCGGCGGCGGCTTCGGCGGCGCGCTCGGCCTCGTCCTCCAGGTGCGCCTGGACCATTTCGTCCGGCTCGCTGGTCGCGGCTTGCAGGTATTCGGCGCCGAGGCGTTCGGATTCGATGCGTTCGGCGTGCGCACGCTCGGCTTCGGCTTGCTCGGCGGCGAGGCGTTCGGCTTCGGCGCGTTCGGCTTCGGCTTGTTCCGCGGCCACGCGCTCGGCTTCAAGGCGCTCGGCCTCGGCCTGTTCGGCGGCCACGCGCTCGGCTTCGACGCGCTCGGCTTCAGCCTGTTCGGCGGCCAGACGCTCGGCTTCGGCTTGCTCGGCGGCCAGGCGTGCGGCTTCGGCCTGCTCGGCCGCCAGACGCTCGGCCTCGGCCTGCGCGGCGTATTCCGCTTCCAGGCGCTCGTATTCCAGGCGCTCTTCTTCGGCCAGGCGCTCGGCTTCCAGGCGCGCGGCTTCGGCTTGTTCGGCGGCCAGACGCTCGGCTTGGGCCTGCTCGGCGGCGACGCGTTCGGCTTCGGCGGCGTCCGCTGCGACGCGTTCGGCTTCCAGACGCTCGGCTTCGGCTTGCTCGGCGGCAAGACGTTCGGCTTCGGCTTGTTCCGCGGCGACACGCTCGGCTTCCACGCGCTCGGCTTCGGCCTGCTCCGCGGCAAGGCGTTCGGCCTGGACACGTTCGGCTTCCGCCTGCTCGGCGGCAACGCGTTCGGCTTCGATGCGCGCAGCTTCGGCCTGCTCCGCGGCAAGGCGCTCGGCTTCGATGCGTTCGGCTTCCGCCTGCTCGGCGGCAACGCGTTCGGCTTCCACGCGCGCGGCTTCGGCCTGTTCGGCGGCAAGGCGTTCGGCTTCGATGCGCGCAGCTTCGGCCTGCTCGGCGGCGACACGTTCGGCTTCGATGCGCGCGGCTTCAGCTTGCTCGGCGGCAAGGCGTTCGGCTTCCACGCGTGCGGCTTCTGCCTGCTCGGCGGCAAGGCGTTCGGCTTCGCGGCGCGCGGCTTCGGCCTGTTCGCTGGCGATGCGCGCGGCTTCGGCCTGCTCGGCGGCTTCGCGTTCGGCTTGCGCGCGTTCGGCCTGCAGGCGCTCGGCTTGCGCTTGTTCGGCGGCGATGCGCGCGGCGGCGGCCTGTTCGGCGGCCACGCGCTCGGCGTCGACACGCGCCTGTTCGGCGAGCGTGGCGTCGCTCAAGCCCATCGCGCCGAGCATGCGCGGATCGAACTCGCCCGGCAGCACGTCCAGGCTGATTTCGAAGGCTTCCTCGTTGGACGCCGGGGTCGAGGTCTCGGCGCCGACGCTCTCGTTCTCGCGCGGCAGGTCGTAGCCTTCGAAGGCGCTGAGCTCGGCGGCGGTGAGTTCGGACAGATCCTGGCCGTCGCCCGCGCCGTCGAGTTCGATATCGAACTCTTCCACGATCATCGGCGAACGCGCGTCGGGCAGGCTGTCGCGCAGCGCGGCGATGCGTTCGGGCAAACCGACGAACATCGGCACATGCGGCATCGGCGACTTCAGCGCCTCGACGGTGCGGCGGATCGCGTCGGCGACCGCGGTCAACGCCGACACGCCTTCGTCGCTGACCGGCGCGGCGCTGGCGAGCAGGCGCTTGACGTAGGCTTCGGTCGGACCGGTGACGTCGGTGATGACCGGCACTTCGGTCATCGCGAAGGCGCCGTTCAAGGTGTGGATGGAACGCTGCAGCTGATCGCTGGCCGGCTGACGCTTGGCCTGCGAGGCGGCGAGCCAGGCTTCGATGGTGACCAGGTGGCCGGCCACTTCGCCGTCGAGGATTTCCAGCAGTACCGGATCGACCGAGGCCGGCACGTACGGCCCGTCGATGACGGGGCGATCGGCCGCGGCCTGGGCGGCGTCGGATTCGGCGGCGCTGTCGGCGCTGCGCACCGGCGCGGTATAGAAGGCCTCCTCGCCGCTGGCGAGCAGGTCGGCGTGGGCTTCTATCCCGGCCACATCGACGCTGAGCGGCGCTTCGTTGCGCAGCGCGGCGTAGAAGCCGGGCAGCGCGCGGTGCGCGTGTTCGATCAGATCGATCACTTCCGGGCTGGCCGGACGGCCGTGCTCGCGCACGCGGTTGAGCAGGTTTTCGACCTTCCAGCTGAACTCGCCCAAGGTGCGCGCGCCGACCAGGCGGCCGCTGCCCTTGAGGGTGTGGAATACGCGGCGCACCGGCTGCACCCGGGCCAGATCGTCCGGCGCTTCGCGCCAGGCCGGCAGCAGCTGATCGAGGTTGGCGATTTCTTCTTCGAACTCTTCGAGGAAGATTTCCCGCACTTCGTCGTCGATGTCGTCGACCGTTTCGAACCCGCCTTGCGCCGGTTGCGACTGGCCCAGGAACGACGGCGGCGAGGACGGCACCGCCTCCATCAAAGCGGTGTTGACCAGACCGCCGGAGACGCGCTCGGTGAAATCGGCCGATTCGGCCGGCGCCGCGGCTTGCGCGGTTTCCGGTTCGAACGCGGAGGTGTACTGGGCGGCGCCGTGTTCGGCCTCGACCGGCTGCGACGCGCTCGGCGCGGCGTGGACTTCGATGTCCGACAGCCCCCAATCGGGCGCGACCGGAACCTGCGGCGGCTTGGGTGCCTCGGCCGCGGTTTCGCGCACGGGCGCGGCCGGCGCCTGCGGCGCGGCGGCGGTTTGTGCGGCTTCGGCCTGCGGCTCGGCCCGGACCACGTCCGGCAGCGGCCAGTAACGCAGCACTTCCAGGCTCTGGCGGGCAATGTCGAGGATGTCGTCGCGGTTGGGACGCTGCTCGCGCAGCGCCTCCAGGTAGTACTCCAGGCTGGCCAGGGCATCGGCCAGGGTGTCGAGCTGCTGACCGCTGGGCACGCGGCGGCGGCCGATCAGTTCGACTTCGGTGTAACGCTTGACGCCGGTGAGGTAATCGGCCGCCAGCGGCAGCTCGATCATGCGCAGGGCGCCGGCGACTTCATCGAGCACGCGCGGAACTTCGGTGAGTTCCTCGTGATCCCATTTGGTTTCCACGAAGGCCACGAACGACTGGCGCGCGTCGCCGAAGTTGGCGATGGCTTCGCGCGCGACCACGTCGAGCACCTTGCGCGCTTCGCCGGCGAGCAGGTCTTCTTCGGCCTTGTCGTCGGGCAGGCCCAGGCGCGAGACCTGGTCGTCGAGCGAGGCGTCCACGTACAGCAGCGCGCCGGCGACATCGAGCAGGGTGCCTTCGTCGGCGGCGCGGCGGCCTTCGACGATGTCGTTCATCGCATCGCGTTGCTGCAGCACCACGGTGCGGGCCATGCCCAGGCCCATCATGCCGAGCGTGTCGCTGACCCGGGCCAGCGCCTCGACCTGCGGACGCAGTTCGCCGACATCGGTCTGGTTGGTGCGCAGGTGCAGGTCGAGCGCGTCCTTGACCCGCAGCAAGTCTTCCTTGATCGCCGCCGCGACGGTGTCGAGCAGCGCGCGGTTGCGGCCGCTGAGGCTGCCGCGGGCGTGTTCGAGTTCGGACTCGCTGGGCAGGTGCGCGGCCAGTTCGAAGGTCTGGCGCAGATCGTCCAGGGCCGGATGACGGCCGTCGCTGTGGGCGACGTGATACAGCAGTTGCCGGGTCGGCTCGGCCGCGGGCTCGCCGCGCGGCGCGCTGAAGCCGTCGTCGGCCAGCATCTGCCGGGCCTCGCGTTCGACCCCGCCGAAGGCCTGGCGCAGCGCCCGCGTGGGCGGCAGCGCGCCGTCGCGCACGGCGTGGGCGACCGAAGAGGCCACCCACAGCATGCGCCGTACCGGTTCCAGCACCACATCGGCGAGCAGGCCGTCGATAGCCGAAGCCAATTGCGCGGTGTTGCCCGGCGCGCCGTCTTCCGGCCATGCGGCCAGCGCGTCGCGCAGCGAGGCCAGATGCGGCGCGCTGACGTTGCGGCCGCCGCCGCTACCGACCGGCAGCGGTGGCGGCAGATGCGCCGGCAGCGGACGGTCCAGATTGGGGGCGAACAGCACGCTCTCGCTCAGACCCGACTCGCCGCGGGTGGCGCGCAGTTCGTTGAGCAAGGGCAGCAATACGATCGGAATATCGCGATGGCCGCCTTGCAGGCGTTCCAGGTAGTCGGGCAGCAGGACCACGCCGCGCATCAGCGCCGCGCAGGCCTCATCGCGGTCGTGCACCGCGCCCTGCTGCAGGGCCAGGGCCAGCCGCTCCATTTCCTCGGCGACCATCGCCGGGGCGTACAGCTCGACCATGCGCAAGGTGCCGTGCACCTGGTGCAGATGGTTGGCGCACACCCGCATGCGCGAGGTGTCGGCGGGATCTTCGGCGAACGCCTCGATCTCCTGCCGGGCCTGACGCAGGGTTTCGTCCAGCTCGGGCTTGATCCAGCCCAGCGTGGTGGTGTCGATGGCTTCGCGCAGGGCGGTCATGGCGTGCTCCGCGCTTCAACGCGGCCGCGTCGCAGACGCGGTCCTCGGCTCAGCCAGCGATGTGTCGGACGCTTCATCCTCGGTACAACCCTTTCGTAAGTCTGTTTCAGAGCACGCTGTTCAGAGCAGGCCGCTTCAAAACACATCGCTTGTAAGCGGCCGCTCGCAGCCGCCGGTCCATCGCCTACCCCGCCGCGCTTACCGCGGCGACACCGCCGGCCCTCAGGCCGGCAGCTTGAAGTCGGCGACCGAACGGCGCAGGTCGGCGGCCAACTGCGCCAGGTTTCCAATCGATGCCGCGGTTTGATTGGCGCCTTGCGAGGTTTGCGAGGTGATCTGCTGAATCGTGTTCATCGTCTGGGTGATGTTCGAGGCCGCGCTGGACTGCTGCTGGGCCGCGCTGGAAATGCCTTGAATCAGGTTCGACAGATCCGACGACACCTTTTCGATCTCGCCCAGCGCGGTACCGGCGTCTTCGGCCAATCGCGCACCGGCGACCACTTCGGAGGTCGTCTGTTCCATCGAGCTCACAGCTTCGTTGGTGTCGGACTGAATTGTCTGGACCAACGTCTCGATTCGCTTGGTCGCGTTGGACGCGCGTTCGGCGAGTCGTTGCACTTCGTCGGCCACCACCGCGAACCCGCGGCCCGCTTCGCCGGCGGACGCGGCTTGAATCGCCGCGTTCAACGCCAGGATGTTGGTCTGTTCGGAGATGTCGTTGATCAGTTCGACGATCGAGCCGATTTCCTGCGAGCTCTCGCCCAGGCGCTTGATTCGCTTGGAGGTCTCCTGGATCTGATCGCGAATCGAGTCCATGCCTTGAATCGTCTGCCGCACCACGCCCGCGCCCTTGGTCGCGATCTGCACCGAGCGCTGCGCCACGTCGGCCGACTCGGCCGAGTTCTTCGACACCTGGTTGATCGAGGCCGCGATTTCGCTGATGCGGTCGGAGGCCGAGTTGATCTCTTGCGCCTGGTGTTCGGCGGCCTCGGCCAGATGCATGGCGGTGGCCTGGGTTTCCTGGGCGCTGGAGGCGACCTGCACCGAGGTGTCGGTAATGGTCTGCACCAGGCTGCGCAGCTGCTCGACGGCGAAGTTGATCGAGTCGGCGATCGCGCCGGTCATGTCTTCGGTGACCGTCGCCTTTACCGTCAGGTCGCCTTCTGCGAGCGAACCCATTTCGTCCAGCAGCCGCATGATGGCTTCCTGGTTACGATCGTTGAGTTCTTTGGTGGTCTGGTAGCGGCGCTGCTGGGCGTAGTTCAACGAGAACAGCAAGCCGGCGATCGCGACCAGCGCGGCCAGGCCGGAGATGATCGAGACCCAGATGTTGCCGAACACGCTGGTGTCGCGGACCGAGCCGAACGAGGTGAAGGCGCTGAACAGCGATTCGCTCTCGGCCAGCATCTTGTCCGAGCCGCCGGTGATCGATTCGGCCGCCGCCTGGGCCTGGAACAGGTTCTTGGAGCTGCCGGAGATGGCGTCCAGGTCCTTCTTCATTTCCAGCCACAGCGCCTCGGCCTGACCCAGCGCGGCCAGCGCGCCGCCGTTGGACAGCGCGTTGACGCCGAAGGAGGCGTCGCCCTTGCGCAGGCCGGTGAGGATGTTGCCGAACACGATCGCGTCGCGGCCGAGCGCTTCGCCGGCCATGCCGGCGCCGCTGCCGCCGGCGCGGATTTCGGTGATGCGCCGGGCCATGGTCGCCGACAGCACCACCTGGCGCAGGGCGATATAGACCTGCGAGGACGGCGAACCGGAGGCGGACATCGCCCGGACCAGTTCGTCCAGGCGCGCCTGCAGCTGCGGCACGCGGCCGGAGAAGCTGTCGGCGTTCAAGGCCAGGGCCAGCACCGCCTGCTCGGAGGCGATCACCTGATCGGCGCTCTTGCCCATCGGCTCCCAGTTCTTGCTGACCACGCCGATCGGGCCGGACACGCCGGCGGTGCTGCCGAAGTTGTCGTTGAGCTGCTGGATGTCGGAGTCGATCGCCGCCTTGGTCTTCTTGAACTCGGCGAAGGTGTCCTTGTTGCCGCCGACCGCTTCGCGGCCTTGCACCGCGAGCTTCTGCGAGTTGACCTGCAAGCGCGAGGCCGCCGAGCTGGCGCCGCCCAGACGGGCCGCCTTCCAGGTCGCGTAGCCTGTGTTGAGGCCGAACACCAACACCGATAGGCCCAGCACGATCAGCCAGGTATTGGCGCCCAGTAGGCGGCTCTTGCCGGCGTTGTCCATCACAGTGCTCATGGTTCGGAAACCTCAGGTGTACGTGCGTTTGCGTGCTGGATTAAGGGAGCGGCTTCAGGCCGCTGCTTGTCGGAATTCGGGAGTGCGCGCCAGCCGGTCGAGGCTGAAGATGCCCCAGGGCTGGCCGTCGATCAGGTAGGCGCGATCGACGAAATGGGCGTAACGGCCTTCGACCATGCGCTGGGCGCTGTCGTCGTCGAGGCCGACTTGTTGCTGGTCGTGGAAGCTGCGCTGGCCGTAGAGCTCATCGATCAGCACCGCCACATCGCCGCCGGGCTGGCGCACCAGCAGGATGCGCTGGCCTTCGTGCAGCACGGTGCGCTCGCCTTCCAGGAACTGCTTGAGGTCGACGATCGGCAGCAGGCTGCCGCGCACATTGGCCAGCCCCAGCATCCAGGCCTGCGCGCCGGGCACCTGGGTGACCTGCGGCAGGGACAGGATTTCCACCACTTCGGTGAAGGTCGAGGCCAGCCGGCGCCCGCCGATGCGGTAGCCCACGCCGCGCCACAGGCCGGGCGCATCGAGCTGTTCGGGCAGACCGGGTACGTGCGCCAGAGAGCGGCGCTCGTAATCGCTCAGCACATCGAACGGCGTCTTCAGGGTCATCGTGTCAGTTACCCAGCAATTCTTTGATCCGCGCGATCAGCTCGTCCTCGCGCGGCGGTTTGACGATGTAGTCGCGCGCGCCCTGGCGCATGCCCCAGACGCGATCGGCTTCCATCCCTTTGGTGCTGACGATCAGGACCGGGATTTCCTTGGTCTGCGCATCGCGACTGAGCGCGCGCGTGGCCTGGAACCCGTTCATGCCCGGCAACACCACGTCCATCATCACCAGGTCCGGCCGTTCCCGCTTGGCGGTCTCGATCCCGTCCTCGGCGCTGCCCGCGGCGAAAACTTCATGGCCGTTGCGCTGCAACAGCTGAGTCAGTACCGCGGTGTCCGTCGGCGAGTCCTCGATAAGCAGGATGCGTGCCATGGTGTGCCCTACCCCCCGGTCAGGCGTGTACGTGCTTGCGAATCGCGTCGAGGAGTTCCTCGCGCGTAAAAGGCTTGGTCAGGTATTGCTCGGAGCCGACGATGCGACCCCTCGCCTTGTCGAACAGACCGTCCTTGGACGAAAGCATGATGACCGGCGTGCCCTTGAACAACTGATTGTTCTTGATGAGCGCACAGGTCTGATAGCCGTCCAGACGCGGCATCATGATATCCACGAAAATGATCTGCGGCTGCTGATCGGCGATCTTCGCCAACGCTTCGAATCCGTCGATGGCCGTGACCACCTCGCATCCTTCGCGCTTCAACAGCGTCTCGGCGGTTCGACGGATGGTCTTGGAATCGTCGATCACCATGACCCTGAGACCATCGAGGCTGCCGCTACGAACCTCGTCGAGCATTCTTTGTATCCCCCATTGCAAACGCCGTGAATCCCCAGGCGTTGCGAAGCCGTCTTTATTCCAAGCCGCACGCGGACTGTCAAGCGCGCGTTCCGTGCCGGGAAACTGAATACGCAACGCATCGCCATCACGGAGCGCATTTGCCGGACATCACATCATGCCGGCGACCGCTTCCATCGGCCTGCGTATCCTCACCCCAGGCCTGTGGCGATGACTTGTTCGTTGCGTGTCGCAAATGGACGCAGCGCGACCGTTTGCGACCCCGCCATCATGACAGATACCGGCGACCCGCCTGCTACCATCACGTCAATCTTTGAGGATTCCGTTCCCATGCCGTTGGACATCGTCGTCGTGATGGACCCGATCGGGTCGATCAAGATCGCCAAGGACTCAACTTTCGCCATGCTACTGGAAGGCCAGCGGCGCGGACATCGGCTGTGGTACGTCAAACCCGGCGGTTTGAGCCTGCGCGGCGGAAAAGCCGTAGCGAATCTGGCGTCGCTGCGGGTGCGCGACGACAAAGCCGGCTGGTACGAATTGGGAGGCTCGTCACAAATCGAGCTCGGCGCTGCGCATGTGATCCTGATGCGCAAGGATCCGCCGGTCGACGCCGAGTACCTGCACGACACCCAGATCCTCTCGGTCGCCCAGCGCGCCGGCGCGTTCGTGGTCAACGACCCGCAGGGCCTGCGCGACTACAACGAGAAGCTGGCCGCGCTGCTGTTCCCGCAGTGCTGCATCGACACCCTGGTCAGCCGCGACGCGGCCGAGCTCAAGGCCTTCGTCCACGAACACGGCCAGGCCGTGCTCAAGCCGCTGGACGGGATGGGCGGGCGCTCGATCTTCCGCGCCAGCGCCGGCGAGGCCAACCTCAACGTGATCCTGGAAACCCTCGGCGACGGCGGCCGGCACCTGGTCATGGCGCAGAAGTTCCTGCCGCAGATCAGCGACGGCGACAAACGCATCCTGCTGGTCGACGGCGTGCCGGTGGACTACGCCCTGGCGCGGATTCCGCAGGGCGACGAATTCCGCGGCAACCTCGCCGCCGGCGGCCGCGGCGAAGGCCGGCCGCTGAGCGAGCGCGACCGCTGGATCGCCCACGAGGTCGGCCCGGAGATGAAACGCCGCGGCATGCTGTTCGTGGGCCTGGACGTGATCGGCGACTACATGACCGAACTCAACGTCACCAGCCCGACCTGCATCCGCGAACTGGACGAACAATTCGGCCTCAACATCGCCGGCCTGCTGTTCGACGCGATCGAAGCCCGCCTGACCGCCGCCCGCGCCGCATGAGTTCGGTGGCGCCTCCCCTGCCCGGCGGCGGCCTGGCCGAGCCGCAGCGCTTCAGCGCCACCATCGTGCTGTCGGTGGTCGTGCACGGCATCTTCCTGCTCGGGGTCGGCTACACCCTGGAGAAAGCCGCGCCGGTGGTGCCGACCCTCGACGTGATCCTGACCCAGACCCAGACCGCGCTGACGCCCAAGCAGGCCGACTTCCTGGCCCAGGCCAACAACCAGGGCGGCGGCGAGCACGACAAGAGCACCCGCCCGCGCGACAACCAGTCCGGTCCGGCGCCGCAGGCCGAAGCCGGCGTGGCCCAGATGGCGCTGCGCGCGCAATCGCCGACCGCGCAACCCGAACCGGTCGCGCGGGTGGTCAGCAGCACCCGCGGCGAGACCGTGACCGCGCGCGACCGCGCCACCCAGACCCCGACCGAGCGGCCGCTGCCGCCGGGCGAACGCAAGATCGAACACGACATCGAAATGGCCCGGCTGGCCGCCGAGATCCACATGCGCTCGGAGCGCTACGCCAAGCGCCCGACCCGCAAGTTCGTTTCCGCCAGCACCACCGAATACGCCTGGGCCGGCTACCTGCGCGGCTGGGTCGACCGGGTCGAACGGGTCGGCAACCTCAACTACCCCGACGAAGCGCGGCGCCGGCATCTGGCCGGGCAAGTGGTAATCAGCGTGGCGGTGCGCCGCAACGGTAGCGTCGAGCGCGCCGACATCGTGCGCAGCAGCGGCATCGCGTTGCTGGACGCCTCGGCGATCCGCATCGCCAAATTGGCCGAACCGTATCCGCCGTTGCCGAAGACCGAGGAAAATCCGGACATTCTGCATGTGACCCGGACCTGGAATTTCTTGCCGGGCGGGTCTTTGGTCGACGAGTAAGCCCGCTGCGGCGCGCACCGCGAACGTTGGCGATGCCGTGGTCGCTTACGTCAGCGGATACTTTTTCCGCCGCGCCAGTATTTCGGCGATGCGATGCCAGCTCCACAAGCCGATCAGGAGCGCGCCCAGCAGCCCGAATCTGGCGAAGTACGGCGCCAGGCCCCAGGTCTTGTTAACGCCATTGACCTGGTAGTGGAAGCCCAAGCCAGTCTTGCTGATCGAGTTGCCCGGGGTTTCATCGGCCGCGTCGAAGACATTGCCCGGCACGGCATATCGGTGCTTGGTCTGCCCGCCCATCTCCACCGTGTACAGATACCGGCAGCCGCCCCTGTATCGCGGCTCGCAAACCCGTTGCCGATCCAACAATCGCGCTTCCCAGCGCAACGAAAAAACGTCCACGACGTTATAGACGAAGAACCCGAGCGACAGCACTCCGACGATCAGCAACACGTTGTGGATGCCCGATCGGAACACCCGTTCGACCGCGCCGCCACCGGTGCGATTGGCGTGGTTGCGCGACAGCTTAATCATGTCGCCGCCTCGGCGATCCGATCGCCGTGTCTACCGATGTGTCCATGCGGGGTCTCTCCTTCCTGGTGAGTGCGGCCGACGAATGTCGCGTTACTTTCTCAGCGCGGCTTTCCCAACGATACCTGCCCCGGCGGCCGTGTCGCTCGATGGCGCTTCGCAATTTTTTGGTCAATATCCGTCGCCGTTACCGGCGACGACGGCGCTTGCTGTTAATGCGTATCAGCGCGATCAGGATCACGCCGAGCATGAACGGCGTACCGAACCAGAAAGCCGGCGCGTACAACCGGTTCATCGACGCGGACAACATGATCGGCACAAGGCAAGCCACGAACCAACAAACGAAGCCGAGCACCTGTAGCGCGAACACCAGACCCAACCCCATGCCGGGAGTGACCGCGCGGCCGCGGAAGCCGCGGCGATTGATGCGTCCGCTAGCCAGCCGGGACGGCAACTCCATCAGCATCGGAGTCGCCAGACCGAATGCGAACACATACCCCATCACCGCCCAAGGCAACCAATTCATTGGCATCCGCAACCGCCCTCGCCGCGTGGATTTCGCAAATCAACCTGACCCGCATCTCATCGCGTCGCGCAACAAACTGACCGTTACGCTGTTCAGAGCAAAAAAACCCTGCCATCGCTCGCAGCACATCGCAAGCACTTCGGCATGACGCCGAATCGAATCTATCCAGCGCTGCCGTTCTCGAAATGCCAGTGTTCCTGGGCCGCGCTCGAAAAGCAACCGATGAATTCGCCGTTCTGGTCCTTGTCCGACTTCGGCGTGAAATGACCTTTGCGTGTTGCTCGGCTGAGCAACCGATCCGCGTAACCAATAAAAAGGCAACAATCCGTTGCCGCTTGATTGTGTTCGCCCCGAAGGAGGGAAGTCTTCGGTTATTTCGATTTCGCTCGCAGGGCGATCTGTTCGGCTATGGTCAGGGCGACGTTGTTGCGCAGATAAGCCGGCTCGACTCGTTCGGGCGCGACCACTTCGCCGCGCGCATAGGCGAGCGCGGCCAGTCGGGCGAGATCGGCGGCGTGCGGCAGCGCGGCCGGGTCGATGGCGACAAAGCGGGTGCGTTGCGCTTGAGCCAACGCGCCTTCGGCGGCGGCGAAACCGGTGCCGACGCCGAACCAGCCGTTGTCCTGGCCGGGAACGATCGCCTCGTTCGGCGCCAAGACGGCTTCCTCGCTCAATGCGATCGCGTCGCCGTCGCGCAGTTCGAACGCGGCGGTGTAGACCTCGCCCATGCGCGCGTCGATCGCGGCGAAGACGCGGGCGTTTGCTTGCGCGGGCTCGCTCAAGCCGTGCGCGCGCATCGCCAGCACCGCCAGGGTCGACACCGGCACGATCGGCTTGTCCAACGCCAAGGCGATGCCTTGGGCGATGGCGATGGCCAGACGCACGCCGGTGAAGGCGCCGGGGCCGCGGCCGATGGCGATGGCGTCGAGTTGGCTGCGTTTGATTCCGGCCTCCGACAGCAGTTGCTCGGCCCAGGGCAGCGAGAGTTCGGCGTGGCGGCGCGGGGCGAGTTCGTGGCGCTCGCGCACTTCGCCGTCCAGCCACAGGGCGACGGAGCAGGCTTCGGTGGAGGTTTCGAAAGCTAGGAGGTTCATTGGGGTTTTGGTGTTGCGTTGGGTGTTGCGTGACTATGGATTCGGTCGCGGCTTTTGCCTTCGCCTTTGCCCGTCATTCCCGCGGACGCGGGAATCCAGGGCCTTTCGTGCGAGAACGTTTGAAGTCGCTGGATTCCCGCGTTCGCGGGAATGACGAACTGGAAGGATGACGCTGAAGTTTTTGGATTCCCGCCTTCGCGGGAATGACGTTCTGGCGGGATGGCGCTGAAGTCTCTGGATATTCGGCTTCAGCACGATGAGTCACTCCCCCACCACCGCCGGATCGTTCGGATTGGCCTGCCACAACTCGATCAACCCGCCCTCCGGATCGACCACATAACCGAACTTGCCCTGCTCGCTTTCCTCGTAACGATCCAACACCCGACACCCTTCTTCGCGCAGCGCGCGCAAGGTCGCGGCCAAGTCGTCGACTTGGAAATTGAGCATGTAGGGCTTGTCGCTGGGCTCGAAATACTCGGTGGTCTCGGCGAACGGCGCCCACACCGTGAACGCGTCGGCGCCGGTGTCCTCGCGTTTCCACGAGAACAGCGCGCAACCGCCCTCTTGCGAGCCCACGTCCAGATGCCGGGCGTACCACGCCGACAGCGCCGACGGATCGCGGGCCTTGAAGAACACCCCGCCCAGACCGTGCACACGCGGTTTGCGCGCGGGCGCCGCCGGGTCGGTCGGGGACGGTTCGGAACCTTCGCGTTCGCTCATGGCCGCGGCCTCGCTGTCAGCGGTAGTAGTAGTCGTCGTCGGACCCAGCGGCCGATGCCGCCGATTCTAGTACCACCGGGCGTCCGGCGAAGAAATCGGCCACCGCCTCGATCCGGCGGGTGCGCGGCAGCGGCGGCAGCGAGTCCAGGAAGGTCTTGCCGTAGCTCTTGGAGGTCAGGCGCGGGTCGCACAGCACCAGCACGCCGCGGTCGGTTTCGCTGCGGATCAGGCGGCCGGCGCCCTGTTTGAGCGCGATCACCGCCTGCGGCAGTTGCTCGTCGCGGAACGGGTTGCCGCCGCCGCGGCGGATCGCGTCCAGGCGCGCTTCGAACACCGGGTCGTCGGGCGCGGCGAAAGGCAGTTTGTCGATCACCACCACGCTCAAGGCTTCGCCGGCCACGTCCACGCCTTCGCGGAAACTGGCCGCGCCCAGCAGCACGCCGTTGCCCGAGGCGCGGAAGCGCTCCAGCAACACATGCCGCGGCGCTTCGCCCTGGACGAACAGCGGCCACGGGCCGCCCTTCAACAGCTCGGCGGCTTCGCGCAGCGCACGGTGCGAGGCGAACAGCACGAACGCGCGGCCGCCGGAGGCTTCCAGGATCGGCCGCAGCTTGTCGACCATGCTCTCGTTGTAGTGGCGCACCACCGGATCGGGCAGGCCCGGCGGTTGGTACAGCAAGGCTTGATGAGCCCAATCGAACGGGCTCGGCGCGAGCAGGGTCTTAGGTTCGTTCAAGCCCAGTTTCTGCGCGTAATGCTGGAAATGCCCGCCGACCGCCAAGGTCGCCGAGGTGAACACCCAGGCCGCGCGCGAGCGTTCGCGGTGATCGGCCAAGGGGCCGGCGACGTCCAGCGGGGTGCGGCTGAGGCGGAAGCCGCGCGCGGTCAGTTCGTACCAGAGCACGCTGTTGTCGGGCGCCGCGGGCGGCGTCGCTTCGTCGGTACTCGCCGCTGGTTCCGCTTCGGCGGCCGCATCGGCCTCGGTGCGGCGCGGCTTGGGGGTGAAATCGTCGTCTTCGCTGTCCTGCGCCACCATCGCGACCGGCGCGCCGCGCCAGCGCCGCAGTTTGGTTTCGAAGTCCTTGGCGCGGGCATGGCAGCTGTCGAAACCCGGCGCGGCGGCGCGCATCGGTTCCAGCGCCGCCTGCATCGCCCGCAACGCGGCTTCCAGGGTGTCGAAGGCCGCTTCCACCGCCGGCAGTTCGGCGGCGCGGCGACGGGTGGCGCGCACCGGCAGATCGTCCATCGCCGCGCGCAGCCCGCGCACGGCTTGTTCGAGATCGCGCGCGGGCACCTGCAGGCTCGCCAGCGCGCCGGTGACGTTCTTGCATTCGCCGACCGCGTCGCGGGCCAGTTCCACCAGCGGCCGCGCGCTGATCGCGTCGCCGAAAAATTGCCCGGCCAGTTCCGGCAGCTGATGCGCCTCGTCGACCACGAAGGCCTGCGCGCCCGGCAGGATTTCGCCGAAGCCTTCCTGCTTGAGCGCCAGATCGGCCAGCAGCAAGTGATGGTTCACCACCACCAGATCGGCCGCCTGCGCGCGCTGGCGCGCCTGCACCACGAAGCAGTCGGCGTACATCGGGCATTCGCTGCCCAGGCAGTTCTCGGCGGTGGAAGTCACCATCGGCAGCAGCGGCGAATCTTCCGCCAGCGCCTCCAGCTCGGCCAGATCGCCCATGCGGGTGCGGCCGGACCAACTGACGATGCGCTGGAACTGCGCGGCGTATTCGCGGCTGGTGAAGCGCGGCTCGCCCTTGGCCTGTTCGGTGCGGTACTTGCACAGATAATTGGCGCGGCCTTTCAGCAGCGCGGTCTTCAGGCCGACGCCGAGCGCGTCGCGCACCCGCGGCAAGTCGCGGTGGTACAGCTGATCCTGCAGCGCTCGGGTGCCGGTGGAGACGATGGTCTTCAGCCCCGACAGCAGCGCCGGCACCAGATAGGCGAAGGTCTTGCCGGTGCCGGTGCCGGCTTCGGCGAGCAAGGTCGAGCGCGATTCGAACGCGTCGGCGATCGCCACCGACAGCTCTTGCTGCGCCGCGCGCGGCGCGAACGCGGCGATGTTGCGGGCCAGATCGCCGCCTTCGCTCAGCGCGGCGCGGCTGGCTACGCCTAAGCGGCTGGGTTCCATGCAGGGCTCAGTAACGCGCCGGCGCGGCCACGGTGCAGGTGTCGATCTGCGCCTGCGCCTGTTTCTGCGCGGCCATCGCCTGGGTGCGTTGCGGCACCAGCGCGTCGTAATGGTCCTGGCGCTGGGCCAATTTCATCGCCGCCAGCACGCCGTCGAGCTTGCCTTGCCGCGCTTGCGCGATCGCCGCCCAATGCCGGCGGCACAACGGCCCGACCTTGGAGCCGCCGTCGAAGGCCTGGCGAGCGAAACGCTCGGCATCGTCGAGGCGGTGCAGCAACAGCGCGGCTTCGGCGCGTTCCTGCAGCAAGGCCGGATCGGAGGCGTTGATCTGCAGCGCCTGATCCAGCGCGGCCGCGGCTTCGGCGTATTTGCGGGTCTTTTCCAATGCGGTGGCGCGCTGACGCAGGTCTTCGACCTGGGTGTCGCGCAAGGGCTGCACATCCAGCTCGCGCGCATTCGCGCCGCCGGCGGCGCGGACCTTGGCGACCGCGGCTTCGCCGTTGAAAGCGGCTTCGGCCAACGCGGCCGGTTGCGGCGGGGCGACCGTGCACGCGGCCAATACGGTCAAGGCCGCGAGCGCGGCGCCGCGGACGGCGGCGCCGTGGAGGGAACTGCGGTTCATGGCTTACTGCTCCGGGGACGGGGGATTGGTCGAAGGCGCCGGTTCGCGCGCGGGTTCGTCCTTGTCCCTGCCGATGCCGAACCACTCGCGCCAACCGCCGCTGGATTGCTCGGCTTCCGCTTGCGGCGCCGGGCACGGCGCGTATTCCGGGGCGAAGCCGGCGACGAACGGGAAGCGGCGCGCGCCGGCGCAGCTGGCGTCGGTGGTGTTGGTGCCGATCACCGACTGCCAGTCCAGGCCCTTGTCGGTGACCTTCAACGCGGCGGTCGGCAGGCGCGAGAACATCGCCGACCACACCCGCATCGCGCCGGTGCCGCCGTACAGGCCGGTGGCCTGGTTCTGATCGTTGCCGACCCAGATCACCGCCAGATGATCGCCAGTCCAGCCGGCGAACCAGCTGTCGCGGCCGTCGTTGCTGGTGCCGGTCTTGCCGGCGGGCGACAAGCGGCCGAGGCCGTCGCCGACCAATTGCCGGCCGGTGCCGTTGGTGATCGCGTGCTGCAGGGCGATGGTGATCAGGCGCGCGGCGATCGCGTCGCCTTCCTGCGCCGGCGCGGGTTCTTTGTCGTAGCGCTTGACCGCCTTGCCGTCGGCGCCGAGCACGCCGCGCACCGCATGCAGCGGCTGCACTTCGCCGCCGGAGGCGAGGAACTGATACAGCTGCGCCATCGCATACGGGCTTTGATCGACCGCGCCGAGAATCAGCGAGGGATTGTTCGGCGCCTGGATGCCGGCCAGCTTCTGCACCAGTTCGGCGACGCTTTCCGGCGTGACCTGCATGCCGATGCGCACCGTGGCCTGGTTGTAGGACATCGCCAGCGCATCGATCATCCGCACCAGGCCGTGGCTGCGGCCGTCGGAGTTGCCGGGATTCCAGTTGCGGCCGCGGCCCAGCTTCACCGTCACCGGCGAATCGTCGACCCACGAGGACAGATTGAATTCGCTCGGCCGCGCCAACGCCAGCAGGTACACGAACGGCTTGAGCAGCGAACCCACCGGCCGCTGCGCTTCTACCGCGCGGTTGAAACCGTGCTGGGCGAATTCGCGCGCGCCGACCACCGCGACCACTTCGCCGTTGTGCACGTCGGTGACCACCAGACCGGCCTGCAACGGCGGGCGGCGCTTGTTGTCCAGGTTCTTGAGCGTGCGCGTCACCGCGCCTTCGGCCTGCGCCTGCGCCGAGGGCGACATGCCGCTCATCACGCTCAGGCCGGCGCCGGCCAGCGCGTCGGCCGGATAGTCGCGCGCCAGTTGCCGGCGGATCAGATCGACGTAGGCGGGGAAACGGTTGGCGGCGATGTTGCCGGGGTTCTGGGTGATTTCCAGCGGGGTCTTGATCGCGCGGTCGTGTTCTTCCTGTTTGATCAGCCCGGTTTCGAGCATCTCGCCGAGGACGAAGTTGCGCCGACCCAGGGCGCGCTCGGGATTGCGCCGCGGGTCGTAATACGACGGGCCGCGGACGATGCCGATCAACAGCGCGATCTGTTCGGTGTTGAGATCGCGCAGATCGCGGCCGAACCAGAACTCCGAGGCCGCGGCGACGCCGTGGATGGCCTGCGAGCCGCGCTGGCCCAGATACACCTGGTTGAAGTACGCCTCAAGAATCGTGCGCTTGTCGTAACGCGCCTCGATCAACAGCGCGTAGATGATTTCCTTGCCCTTGCGGGTCAGGGTTTGTTCCTGGCCGATGCCGAGCAGGCCGCTGCGGGCGAGCTGCTGGGTCAGGGTGCTGGCGCCCTGCTTGGCGCGGCCGGCGGCGACGTTCTTGAACGCGGCGCGGATCATGCCGCTGATGTCGATGCCGAAGTGGCTGTTGAAGTCGCGGTCTTCGACCGCCTGCAGGCCGGTGACCAGCAACTCGGGCACTTCTTCGATCCGCACCAGCCGGCGTTCTTCCTGCTTCTGCCCGTACAGGGTGGCGATGCGCGCCGGGTCCAGGCGCGCGACCCGGATCGCCTTGCGCGTGGTCAGGTCGCGCACGCTGGCGACGCGGCCGCCGGAGACCACCGCTTCGATCCGGCGCGGTTGCACGGTGCCGTCGACGTCGTTGAAGCCGCGGCTGGCGATGGTGAAGCGGCCGCCTTCGCGGGCGTAGGTGCCCGGGCGCTCGCCGCCGTCTTCGCGGTAGGACGCCGCGTCCAGCTCGGTCTTCAGCGTCGCCGGATCCAGCGCCAGGCCCGCGGTGAGTTCCAGCGGCCGCGCGTACACGCGGGTGGGAATCTGCCACTGCAATTGGCCGAAGCGTTCGCCGACTTCGTGATTGAGATAGAGCGTGTAGGGAATCAGGAAGCCCAGGCCCAGACCGGCCGCGGCCAGGGCCCAGGTCACCAGACGGCGGCGCCAGCTCGGCGCGCTGCCGTGGTCGTCGCTGTCGTCGTGCTCGTCTTCGTCGTAATCGATTCGGGCCACAGGGGTGCCGTACGGGGAGTCGCGGAGAAGTCTAGCGCAGGCGTCCGCAGGGCGCGTCCGCGCCGCCCGGGGTGGACGATGCCGAATCGGACCCCGCGATTGGGCATTGGTTCAGCCCGAATCGCCGGATCGGCAAAGCCGCCGCCGCGCTCAGCCCCCGCGCGGGCGCTTGGGCGGCATCGGGCCGTCGCGGCCGGCGATGCCGTCGCGCAGCCCGCCCAGCATCGCGCGCAGATACTCCCGGCGCGGCTTGAGGAACACCGCGGTGCCGAAGAATTTCAGCAGCAGGCGCGGAAAATCCTGCGCCGCCCAGCGCCGCGGCACTTCCGCGCGGCGGTACAGCAGCACCCGGTTGCGCATCATGTAATACAGCCGGGTCGGGCTGTGGACCACGCGCTTGTAGGAAGGCAGCAGGCCGGTGATCGGCACCAGATCGCCGATCCGGTGCTGCATGCGCGCATCGCAGATCCCGTACAGCGCGTAGCCGCGATAACGCGCGCGCGCGCTCCATTCGACGTCGACGTTGTCGATGAACAAGCCTTCGTCCATGCCGCCGACCGTATCGAGCACCTCCAGCGGCAACAACGTGCCGGAGGTGATCAGGAAATCGCATTCCACCACCTGCCCCGGCCCGCCGAACAGCTTGCGGTTCATCGGGAAGGCGATCCGCACGAACGGCGCGACTTCGCCGGTGCGCTGATCGCGGAACTGCGGCCCTACCGCGGCGACGGGGCCTTGGGCCTGCAACTCGCGCAGATGCCGCTGCAGGGTTTCGACCATGCCCGGATCGACGATGCTGTCCTGATCCATCAACAGAATCTGGGCGAACCCGGCCGCGCGCGCGGCGCGCGCGGCGTGGTTGATCGCGCTGCCCAGGCCGACGTTGCGGTCGGAGCGGAACACCTCGACGCCGCGCTGGCGCAAGGCTTCGAAATACCGGTCCAGGGTCTCGCCGGGACTGGCGTTGTCGAACACCATGACCCGGCCGACCTGGTGCTGGACCGCGGCGATCACTTGATCCAACAGCTCGATCTGCGGGTGATAGGCGACGATCGCGGCGCAGACATCGCCGCCGGTTTGCGCGGCGCTCATCAGCGCAGCCCCAGCACGTCGCAGACCAGCGAGCGGGTGCCGCTGGCGAAGCGTCGGTAACGGCCGTGGCGCCATTCTTCCAGCACCAGCGGCAAGCGCCGAAGCGGGTTGCCCGGCATCGCCAGGCGCAGGCGCAGGTGGTTCAGGCGTTCGACGATCACCGCGCGCTTGTCGGCGGGAATCGGCGGGTCGTGGCGTTCGATGAAGGCGCACAGGGTTTCGAACTTGCCGACCAGTCCCTGCATCTGCTGCAAGCGTTCGCGGCTGCCGCCGAGGCGCTCGGCCAGGGTGCGGCGGCGCGCGCCGATCTGGTTGGCGCCGTGCTGGCGGTAGTCGATCGACGGCGATTCCAGGCTGTCGATCTCGCCGATGGCCGAGGCCAGCAGCGCGATCCATTCGTCGTGGACCCAGTTGGCGGGAATCGGAAACACGTGGCGCAACAGTTCCTGGCGCACGGCCATGGTCGCGCCGGTGACGATGTTGCGGCGGACCAGCACCTCGAAGCCGCGGCCGCCGTGCAAGGCTTCGAGCTCACCCGCGGATACGCCGAGGATGCCGAACATGCGCTCGCCCAGGTCGGCGCCGTCGGCGTCGACCAGGCGCGAGTCGCTGTGCAGCAGGCCCAGCGAAGGCCGGCGCTGGAACTGTTCCAGGAAGCGCTCGATCTTGTCCGGATGCCAGACGTCGTCCTGGTCGCTGAGGAAAACGATGCCCTCGCCCGCGCGCTGCAAGGCGCTTTCGAAATTGCGCAGGTAACCGAGGTTGGCCGGGTTGCGATGGGTCTCGACCTGGACGCCGAGCGCGCCGGCGCGTTCGGCGAAGGCTTGCAGCAACGCCCAGGTGGCGTCGGTGGAGGCGTCGTCGGCCAGGACGATCCGGTCCGGGCGGCGGGTCTGGGCGAGCAGGCTGTCGAGTTGTTCGGGCAGGAAGCGCACGCCGTTGTAGGCGCACAGCACCACGCTGACCGAATTCGCGGCGGCGGCCGGCTCGCGCGGCGCTGGCGCGCTGGCGTTCATCGGCACGAAGCGGACTCCGGCGCGGCCACGGCCCGGCCCGGCGGGACGGACGGGGCGGAACGACTACGGCGGCGCGGGATCACGGGACAGACAGGCATCCGGGCATTATCGCCCAAGCGCATCGGCGTGTACGTAGCCGATACGTAGGTACGGTTCAGTGCGCCGCCGAGGCCGCGCGCACCCGCGCCGACAGCTCTTCCAGCCCGG
>NZ_JBAMDI010000091.1:0-45835 GCF_036961695.1 Pseudomonas sp. CGJS7
CCGGCGATCCAGCGGACCGCCACGACAGGCAAACCTCGGGCCCACGCAAGCGGCGCCCTCGCCCAACCGCGGTCACACGTCCAGGGCATAATCGCCGGCTTGTCATTCCCAACGCCCGGCCCGCCCATGTCCAAGCTGCGTTCCGCTTCCGTCCTCCTGGTTCCCGCACTGTTGACCGCCTGCGCCGCGGCGGCGCCGGTCAGCCGCGCCGATGCGCCGGCGGCCGGGGTCGTCGTCGATGTCCCGCAGATCAAGCACCCGCAGGGCGAAACCCCGGCGTGGTGGTATCGCGACGGCGCCGCCCAGGCCGCGCAACGCGGCGCGTCCTCGGCCAAGGCCAAGAACGTGATCCTGTTCGTCGGCGACGGCATGAGCCTGACCACGGTGGCCGCCGCGCGCATCCTGGCCGGCCAGCTCAAGGACGCGCCGGGCGAAGAAAACCGCCTGAGCTGGGAACGCTTCCCCGCCACCGCGCTCAGCAAGACCTACAACACCGATTCGCAGACCCCGGATTCGGCCGGCACCATGAGCGCGATGGCCACCGGGGTGAAGACCCGCGCCGGCGTGCTCAGCATCGGCCAGGCCGGCCTGCGCGGCGACTGCGCCGCGGCCTTGCAGGCGCCGATGCTGACCTTGTGGGAACTGGCCGCCAGCAACGGCCTGGCCACCGGCGTGGTCACCACCACCCGCGTCACCCACGCCACCCCGGGCGCGACCTTCAGCCATTCGGCCGATCGCAACTGGGAAAACGACATGGACCTGACCGACAAGGCCAAGGCCCAGGGCTGCCTCGACATCGCCCGGCAAATGATCGAATCGCCCTACGGCACCGGCCCGGATGTGCTGATGGGCGGCGGCCGCGGCAACTTCATGACCGTCGAACAGCGCGATCCCGAATACGACGACAAGGTCGGCCAGCGCCTGGACGGCCGCGACCTGATCGCGACCTGGAAGCAGCGCCACCCCGGCGGCGCCTACGTCTGGAACGCCAAGCAATTCGCCGCCGCGCCCAAGGACAAGCCGCTGTTCGCGCTGTTCGAACCCGACCACATGCAGTTCGAACACGACCGCCCGCAAGACGGCGCGGGCGAGCCGTCGCTGGCGGAAATGACGCTGGCTGCGATCGAGCGGCTGAAGAAGGTGAAGGGCGACAAGGGTTTCGTGTTGCTGGTCGAAGGCGGCCGCATCGATCACGCCCACCACATGGGCAACGCCTACCGCGCGCTGACCGACACCATCGCGCTGAGCGAAGCGGTCGACGCGGCGAACAAGGCGACTTCGGCCGAGGACACCTTGATCCTGGTCACCGCCGATCACTCGCACACCCTGAGCTTCGTCGGCTATCCGACCCGCGGCAACCCGATGCTGGGCAAGGTGCGCGGCACCAGCGGCGAGGACGGCGACGCCAACGACTACGCCCGCGACGCGCTCGGCAAGCCCTACACCACGCTCAACTACAGCAACGGCCCGGGTTATACCGGCGCGAGTTCGCAGCAGCCCGAAGGCCCGCACAAGTTCCCGCACACCGCCAGCGGCATGCAGGAAATCGAGAAGGGTCGGCCCGATCTGACCCACGTCGATACGCAAGCGCCGGATTACATGCAGGAAGCCTTGGTGCCGACCAGCAACGAAACCCACGGCGGCGACGACGTCGGCATCTGGGCGCGCGGCCCGGGCAGCAGCGCGGTGCGCGGCAGCGTGGAGCAGAACACGATCTATCACTTCCTGATGCAGTCGATGCCGACGCTGCGCGCGGCGTTGTGCGGGAAGGGGGATTGCGATGGCAATGGGGTGCCGGTGACGTTGCCTAAGGCGGATGAGTTCAAGGGGAAGTGAGGTTCGCTTGATTTGCGGAGCAAATCCCCCCTGCCCCCCTTTTTCAAAGGGGGGGAACGGCACGGGGTTAGGAGGATTCGGTACTCAGCTGGAAAACAAAAACGGCGACCTCGCGGTCGCCGTTTTTTGTTGCGTCAGGGGCGCGAACCTTCAAACCGCCCCGCAACCAGTCTCCCCCTTTGAAAAAGGGGGATTAAGGGGGATTCGCTGTTAGCCTCAAAACGGCTTAGCCAACACCAACCAAACGATCGCGATCAACGCCAGCAACGGCAGCTCATTGAACAACCGCAACGTCCGCGAAGACGGCAACGCCCGGCCCTTGTCGAGCCCCTTGAGCCAGCGTCCGGTAAAGATGAAATACACCAGCAACACCGCCACCAACGTCAGCTTGACGTGCAACCACCCGCCGACCGCGAACATCTGCGGCAACCCGTCGCCGAACACCCGATACCCCTGCCACATCAACAACCCGCACAAGAACGCGATACCGAACATGATGTGGCCGAAGCGATACAGCTTGCGCCCCATCAACACCAGCCGCGCGCGCACCGCCGGCTCATCGCCGGCCTCGGCGATGTTGACCAGGATCCGCGGCAGATAGAACACCGAGGCCATCCAGGCGATCACGAATACGAGATGGAAGGTCTTGGTCCACAAATAGGCGTTCATCGCGGGCTTCCTGGAGGCAGGCTGGCAGTGACGGGAAAAGATGGCGATGCGGCCCGGAGCCGCGCGTCGCGTTAGGATGCCACGCTCCACCGCGACCCACGGCCACGATGAGCAAACAGTACGACGCCGATTACTTCCAACGCTGGTACCGCGACCCGGCCCTGAAAGACCAGGCCATCGGCGGCGCCGCGCGGCTGGCGCGCAAGGTCGCGCTGGCCGTCGCCAGCGCCGAGTACCACCTGGAACGCCCGATCCGCAGCGTGCTCGACATCGGCTGCGGCGAAGGCCCGTGGCGCGCGCCGCTGCTGAAACTGCGTCCGCGCGTGCAGTATCTCGGATTCGACAGCAGCGAATATGCCACTGCGCGCTTCGGTCGCAGCCGCAACCTGCATCTGGCCCGGTTCGGCGATTTCGAATTCCTGCGCCCGTGCGCGCCGGCCGATCTGCTGATCTGCAGCGACGTGCTGCATTACCTGGACACGCGCGAACTCGACCGCGGCCTGCCCGGCCTGGCCGAGTTGTGCGGCGGGGTGGCGTTTCTGGAGACCTTCACCCGCGAGGACGGGATCGAAGGCGATACGGTCGGGTTCAAGCGTCGGCCGGCGAAGTTCTATCGCGAGCGCTTCGCGGCGCAGGGGTTTGAGGCATTGGGTTCGCATCTGTGGTTGAGCCCGGCCCTGAGCGGCGGCACCGCGGCCCTGGAGACGCAGGGCTAAGCCCCAGCGCCCTTGCTGTTCCCCCCTTTGAAAAAGGGGGGCTAGGGGGGATTTGCTCTTGCTCGAACCAATCCCCCGCGCGCCACCCCGTCCCCACTTCGTACCTCCCGGGCCGCTCGCCCCCTTTTTCAAAGGGGGCGCCTGTTGACGGGGCGCCTTCCGGCATCGCCATTCACGCGACCGCCATCCCAATCCGTTATGCTGCGCCGCAGCAAACGCCCGCGCCGGAACCCGCTACGCTCCGGCGCCAGTACGTCCGCCACTGAGAGTCCGACCCGATGCTGCTTTACCAAATGCACGAACTCGGCCGCGCCTGGATGGCCCCGATGACCTACTGGGCCGACGCCGGCGCGAAGATGTTCGCCGCGCCCGGCAGCTGGTTGTCCTCGGTGCCCGGCGCCTCGCGCCTGGCCGCCGGCTACGAGTTGCTCTACCGCATCGGCAAGGACTACGAGAAGCCCGAGTTCGGCATCCACTCGGTCCAGATCGACGGCAACGCCTATCCGGTGATCGAACGCGAGATGCAGCGCAAGCCGTTCTGCCGGCTGCTGCGCTTCAAGCGTTACGCCGACGACGCCGACAACATCGCCGAGCTCAAGGACGATCCGCCGGTGCTGGTGGTCGCGCCGCTGTCGGGCCACCACAGCACCCTGCTGCGCGATACGGTCAAGACGCTGCTGCGCGACCACAAGGTCTACATCACCGACTGGGTCGATGCGCGCATGGTCCCGAGCGAGGACGGCGCCTTCACCCTGGACGATTACGTCGGCTACATCCAGGACTTCATCCGCCTGATCGGCGCCGACAGCCTGCACGTGATCAGCGTCTGCCAGCCGACCGTGCCGGTGCTGGCGGCGGTGTCGCTGATGGCCGCGCGCGGCGAAACCACGCCGCGCTCGTTGGTGATGATGGGCGGGCCGATCGACACCCGCGAAAGCCCGACCAAGGTCAACGACCTGGCCGTGCACAAGCCGCTGTGGTGGTTCGAAAGCAATCTGATCCATCACGTCCCGGCCAATTTCCCCGGCCGCGGCCGCCGCGTGTATCCCGGCTTCCTGCAACACAGCGGCTTTATGGCGATGAACCCGGAGCGGCATTTCCAGTCGCACTGGGATTTCTATCAGGATCTGCTCAAGGGCGACCTGGAAGACGCCGAATCGCATCGCCGCTTCTACGACGAATACAACGCCGTGCTCGACATGCCGGCCGAGTATTACCTCGACACCATCCGCGTGGTGTTCCAGCAGCACCTGCTGCCGCGCGGCCTGTGGGACGTGGCCGGCGAGCGGGTCGACCCGGGCGCGATCAAGAACACCGCGCTGCTGACCATCGAAGGCGAACTCGACGATATCTCCGGCCAGGGCCAGACCCGCGCCGCGCACACGCTGTGCACCGGCGTGGCCAAGAAAGACCGCGAGCACATCACCGTCGACGGCGCCGGCCACTACGGCATCTTCAGCGGCCGCCGCTGGCGCGAGCAGGTCTACCCGCGGGTGCGCGACTTCATCGCCAAGAACGCGGCGAAGTAACCTCTCGGCTTCGCGCCGCAACCGCAATCGCGCCGGCCCGTCCGGCGCGATTGCGTTTGCGCGGCCGCAAAACGCCGCCTATGCCCGATCGTTCGCGCCGCCTACAGGAAGGTCTGCTGGAACGATTGATCCGCGCAAACGACGAAGCCGGCCTCGCGGCCGGCTTCGTCGTTGTTGCGCATGGGTGCGGCCTGATTCAATCGCGCTGCGCCCACTGCACCAGCAAGTGCTTGGCCAACTGCGCATGCGCATAACCGATCGCCCGCGCCACATGCAGCATCGCGAACAACAGCACGATGCCGATCAACGCGCACACCGGCATCGCCCACGGCTCCCAAGGGCCGAAGAAGGTAAGGCCGTCGACCCGCACCAGGCCGTCGATCAGGCCGAACAACTGCGCCAGCGGCAGCAGGATCAGCGACAACGACAGCGCCAGCCCGGTCACCGCGATGCTGAAGTACAGCGTGCCCAGCGGCATCATCAGCAGCATGTACAGCAAGGTGCCCCAGGTCAGCGGATCGGTGAACATGTCCTTGATCCGCTGCATCCACGGCCGTTCGCGGTTGCTGTAACGCGGCCGCCGCGGCATGCGTTCGCCGAGCATGACCTCGACCATGCGCCCTTCCACCAGCGCCAGCACCCGCACCGAGCCGATGAACAGAATCAGCAGCGGCACGCCGATGATCAGGATCAGCAGGCCCAGCGAGAGCGAAGCGCCGGTGGTGACCCAGGTGAAGTAGAACGTGCCGGTGGCCAGCGACAGCAGCATGTACAGCAGCGCGCCGTAAGTGCGCGGCTCCAGCGCGACGCCGAAGAACCGGCCGATCAGCGACTTGCGCGGCGCCGGCTTGGGCGCGCGCAGCGCGGTCTGCACCTTGACCTCGGTGTCGCGGTAGATCTCGGCGACCTCATCGGGCGCGCCGTAGCTGCCGGCGACCGCGGCGATCACCTGCGCCTCGCTCTGGCCCGGGTTTTCGGCCATTTCCGAACGCAGATATTCCTCGGCGTCGTACAGCGCGTCCTGGATCAGGGCCGGATCGGCGCCGCGCAAGGCCGCGCGCAGACGATCGAGGTATTCGGGAATCGAATGCGGCAACGAACCGCTCTCGACGCTGGCGCCCGCCTGCGCCGATGCGCTCTCGCTCGAGGGCGCGTCGGAGTTCGGGTAGTGGCCTGTGCCGGCTATGGCGTTCATGAGTTCAGCCCCTGGAGTACGGAATCGACGGAATCGCGGGTGGCGCGCCAGGCCTGCGTCCATTCGCGCAGCACGGCCTGGCCGGTTTCGGTGATGCGGTAATAGCGGCGCGGCGGCCCGGTCACCGACGGCTCGACATAGCTGTCCAGCAAACCCGCCGCGCCCAGATTGCGCAGCACCGGATACAGCGCGCTCTGCTTGCCGCTGAGCACGCCCTCGCCTTCGCGCTCCAGGCGTTTGGCGATCTGGTAGCCGTACATCGGCTCCTCGGCCGCGCCCAGCACCGCCAGCAAAGCCAGCGAAACGGTGCCGGCGCTCAGCTCTTTCTGGAACTTGCGCAATTGGCTGTCGAGCTCGGTCACGGCGGGCCTCGGGCGGCAGGACTATCTTGGAGCTGATGCTATTGCGAAGTTCGGTATAGCGAATGTGCCGGTAGTCATAAGGGCAGGAGTGAGCGGAGAGGAGTGAGGAGTGAGCAAAAGCCAGAGCCACCCTCCGGCTTCTACTCACTCCTCACTCCTCTCCGCTCACTCCTCGCTATACCCGTTACGCTTCGCCAACCCACCGCCACCACCGGAGTCGCCATGGAATTTCCGCGTCCCGATCCGATCCAGCTGGCCCTGCTGCACCGTTTCGCCGGCGACTGGTCCGGCCCCGAGCTGGCCTCGCCTTCGCCCTGGGGCCCGGGCGGCCCGGCGACCGGCCACGGCAGCTACCGCGTCGGGCTGGACGGCACCGCGCTGTTGCAGGACTACCGGCAGGAGAAAGACGGCCAGGTGGTGTTCCGCGGCCACGGCGTGTTTTTGATCGAACCCGACAGCGGCGACGTGCTGTGGTGGTGGTTCGACTCGATGGGCTTTCCGCCGCAACCCGCGCGCGGGCATTGGCAAGGCGACACCCTGCATTTCGAAAAAGTCACCCCGCGCGGCGAAGCGCGCTACCGCTACGACTTCGCCGGCGACCGCTACCGCTTCACGATCGAAAACCGCTTCCCCGGCCAAAGCGATTTCGCCGAATTCATCCGCGGCGACTACGCCCGCCAATCCTGATCTGGAGATCGCCCATGCACCGCAAGCGCACCACCGCCCTGCTCGCCCTGGCCCTGAGCGCGGCGCTCGCCGCCCCGCTGAGCGCGCAGCCCAACGCGTCCGCGCCGGCCAAGGCCCGCACCATGCAGCAGGTCCTCGACGCCAGCCAGCCCACCGATTGGCGCACGCTGGACCCGCGCAACACCCTGTATCTGGAATTGGCGCGCGGCCGGGTGGTGATCGAACTGGCGCCGCAGTTCGCGCCCGAGCACGTGGCCAACATCCGCGCGCTGGCGCATAACGGTTATTGGAACGGGCTCAGCATCAACCGCTCGCACGACAACTACGTGGTGCAGTGGGGCGATGCCGACAGCGAAGATCCGGCCAAGCGCAAGCCGTTCGGCGACAAGGTCAAAAGCAAACTGCCGGCCGAGTTTTCGCGCAAGAGCGCCGGGCTGACGATGACGGTGCTGCCCGATCCCGACGGCTGGGCGCCGCAGGCGGGCTTCATCGACGGTTTCCCCGCCGCGCGCAGTTCCGACAAGGGCGACAGTTGGCTGGCCCATTGCTACGGCACCGTCGGCGCCGGGCGCGATCTGGCCGCCGATTCCAGCAACGGCACCGAGTTGTATGTGGTCATCGGGCAATCGCCGCGCCATCTGGATCTCAACATCACCACGGTCGGCCGGGTGATCCAGGGCATGGAACTGCTGTCGGCGCTGCCGCGCGGCACCGGCCCGCTGGGGTTCTACGCGACCGCGGCCGAGCGTACCCCGATCCGCGCGATCCGTTTGGCGGCCGATGTGCCCGAGGCGGAGCGGGCGAAGATCGAGGTGTTGCGTACGGATACGCCGTTGTTCGCGGACTTGGTGGAATCGCGGCGCAATCGGCAGGACGATTTTTACAAGCGGCCGGCGGGGCACATCAATATTTGTAATGTGCCGTTGCCGGTGCGTGAGGCTGGAGCGGCGAAGCGGTGACTTGAGCCCCTCTCCCGCTTGCGGCGCCCGAAGGGTGTGCAAGGCTGAGAGGGGTTGGGGTGAGGGCAAGCCAACTCGCGTCGTTGCTCGATAGGTCGCGCGCCCTCATCCGCCCTGTCGGGCACCTTCTCCCGCGAGCGGGAGAAGGAAAAGCGGTGATTGAGCCCCTCTCCCGCTTGCGGGAGAGGGGTTGGGGTGAGGGCCACGAGACGACGATCGCTTTCGCGACCTGATCGCCCCTCATCCGCCCTTCGGGCACCTTCTCCCGCTAGCGGGAGAAGGGAAAGCGGTTAGCCCGCGTGCGTACCGACTCTTCCCAGCAACTGATGCTGGAACAAACACATCCGCACCACATCGTGATAACGCCCGTCGCTGAAGAACTCATCGACCAGCACGCCTTCGCGCTGAAACCCGGCGTCTTCGTAGATCTGAATCGCGCGGTGGTTATCGACGTCCACCAGCAAGTACAGCTTGTAAAGATTCAACACCCGAAACGCGTAGTTGATCGCCAACCGGGTCGCCGCGCGCGCATAGCCGCGACGCTGCTGCTCGGGCGAAATCATGATCAGAAACTCGGCGCGCCGATGCAGATGATCGATTTCCACCAACTCCACCAGCCCCACCCGCTCCTGACCGCCGTCCTGAACGATGAAACGGCGCTCGGACTGGTCGTGGATGTGCTTGCGGTACAACTCCTCCAGCTCCACGAACGACTCGTAAGGCTCTTCGAACCAATAACCCATCACGCTGCGGTTGTTGTTGAGCACGTGGACGAAATGCAGATCGCCGCGTTCCAGCGGGCGCAATGTGACGCCGTTGACGGGAGCCGGCGGCGAAACGGTTTCGGAGGTCGTATTCATGCCCACTAGCCTACTCGCACCCCATGCAGCCGGTGTGACGCTTTGTGACGCTTCACGCGCTCTTAGCCGGCGCCTGCCTAGCCTGCGGGCTCCCCTCGCTGTCAGGCCACCGCCATGCCCCTGCTTCGATTGCGCATCACCGGCAACGACGACGACGCCCGTGCGATCGGCAATCTGCTGTCCAGCCTGGACGGCATCGAGCACGTCGAGGAAGTCGCCGATCTGATGCCGCACATGGACGATTCCGATTCCAGTTCCGCCGGCTTGCCCGACGACGCCGGCCCCGGCGTGCACGAACTGGAAATCGACGCGCCCAATCCATCGACCGCCAACAAAGTCCGCGAAGCGGTCGAGGCGCTGGCCTTCGATCTGGACGTGCTGGTCGAGTTCGAGAGCGAAGAAGAACGCTGAGGCCGGGCGCGCCGCGCCCGGCCTCGACGAAAAGCCTTAGCCCGCCGCCGCCTTGCGCCGCTTGCGCGCGCGCCACAGCTTCAGCAGCAGCCACAAGCCGATGCCGCCGACGATGCTCACCGGCAGCAACACCGCGAAGGCGCGGATCAGGAACGCGATCACCGCCGCGACGATGCCGCCGAAGTCGCGCAAGGCCTCGCCGATCTCGCTGCGGCTTTCCTGGCTGCGGGTGGTCTGGAAATTCAAGGTGACCAGTTGGGTGGAGATGCGCCGCTGCTGTTGCGCGGCTTCCTGCTGCGCGCCCTGCAACTGCGATTCGATCTCGGCGATGCGGTTGGACAGGGTCAACACGTCGGCGATCTTCAGGTCCTTGCGGCCCTGGAATTCGAGCAGCCGCGCATGTTCCTTGCTCAGCCGGTCCTGCAGCATCGCGTTGTCGCGCACCGCGGTGGCCAGATCGTCGGCCTGGATGCTGCGCTCGGAGATTTCATCGCCCTTGCCGGCCACGCCGATCAGCGGCTCCACGCCGCTGGGCACGATCCGCACCTGCAGCATCGCCGAGGGATCGTCGCCGCCGCTCTGGGTCATGCCCAGCACCGCGCAGGCGCCGAACTTGCCGGAGCTGCAGGCGCTCTGCACCGCCGCAGCCTGAGCAGCGATGCGCTCGCCCGGCAGCCGGATCTGGACGCGGTGCTCGTAAGCCAGCAACACGCCCAGGTCGGGCTTGTCGGCGTCGCCGCCGCCGGACCCGGGCTTGGCCATGTTCGCCATCGGCACTGCCGGCGCGTATGCGGCGTCCTCGGCCTTCATCTCGCTGTGTTTCTGGCTGCAACCGGCCAGCATCGCCGCGCCCAGCAATGCGCCGCTCAGCAGCATCGCGCCGGTCCGTGCGGCGATCGATTTCGTATCCATCGTGCGTTCTCTCCCGCCATCAGTGGCAGACGGCACTATGCCATCACCGCGCGCCCGATCCAGCCCGGCCCGCGTCGCCCACCAGCGGATCAACGAACGCACGCGCGGTTCGGGGTCGATCCCGGAAACGAAACGGGCGACAGGCGAATCCGTCCGGATCCGCCCGCCGCCCGTTTCCAGGTCGTGCCTGCCGCGTTTAGAACTTGTGCTTGAAACCGACGGTCACGAACCGCCCCAGCGCGTCGTACTGGCTGATGTCGTACGGCAGCGCGCCGCCGGCCGGATCGAACGGCGGCGCCTTGTCGGCGAGGTTCTGCACCGACACATACAAGGTCGTATCGCGCAGGCCTTCATAGCCCAGGTACAGATCGAACTGATGGTAATCGTCGACCTTGGCGCTCAGGCCCGGATTGCTGCGCGCATCGACCACCTGCTGCTTGTAGCCGCCGATGTAGCGCCACGACAGCTGCGCGTTCCAGTCGCCGCGGGCGTACGCCAGCGAGCTGATGCCGCGCCACTTCGGCAACGCGCCGAAGCGGTTGCCGCCGGCGCCTTCCAGCGCGCTCTGCCCGGCGATCTGCGGCCGCTCGTAACTCAGCAGGCGGGTCCACGTGCCGTCCAGGGTCCACGAGGAATCGCCGGCATGCCACACCTTGCGGCCTTCGATATCGAAACCGGTGGTGGTCAGCGACCCCTGGTTGGTGTAACGGTTCTCGACCAGCTGCAAACGGCCCTGCGCGTCGCGGGTGATCCGGCCGGGGTTGCTTTGCGGGTTGGAGACGACGTACTGCACATCGTCCGACGCGATCAGGTCGTCCTGGCGGATGCGGTACAGATCGATGCCCACACTGGTGTCGGCGTCGGGCGCCCACAACACGCCCAGGTTGACGTTGCTGGAACGCTCGGCCTTCAGATCCGGATTGCCCGCGCGCAGGATGGTCACGCCGCGCGAAGCGCCCGGCTGGACCGGGTCGAACGGATCGATCACCGAGCCGTAGCTGATGGTGGTGCTCTGAGCGATTTCCGGCAGCGACGGCGCGCGGAAACCGCGCGAAGCGTTCAAGCGCAGCAGCCAATCGTCGCTGACCTGCCAGCGCACACCCAGCTTGGGCGAGAACGCGCTGCCGAAGTCGCTGTAGTGATCGCCGCGGCCGGCCAGCTGCACTTCCACCTGCTCCCACGGCTTGAGGCTGAATTCGGAGAACGCCGCGGCGACGCGGCGGTCGCCGTCGATCAGGTTGATCGCCGGGCGCAGTTCGGTGCCCGACAGCACTTGCGGGCTGGTGCGCGCGTCCTGGGCCTCATCGCGGAACTCGACGCCGGCGGCGACGCCGACATCGCCGGCGCGCCACTGCCAGGGGAAACCGGAAATCTTGCCGCTCAAGGTGCTCAAGCGGTACGTGCCCGGGCGACGGGTCGACAGACGCAGCGCGTCCAACACGCCCGGCGTGCGCGAGGGGTTGAGGAAATCGTAGCTGCCGTTGGCCAGTACTTGCTCGAACGCGTAGCGGTTGAGGAAGTTGCGCACGTACTCGTGCTGCTCGCTCTGCGAATGGCTGCCGGCGACTTCCCAATCCCACACCTCGCCCTTGCCGCGCACGCCGAACAGCACGCGCGAGAACTCGGACTTGTTGATCTTGTAGCGCGCGCCCAGGTCCAGGAACGAATACTCGAACGGGGTCGGCACCGCGTTGGGATTGTTGGGATGGCCGACCGGCAGCACCGCCGGAATATCGACCAGGCGCCCGGTGCTGCGGTCGTAAGCGCGCAGACCCGCGCCGACCGTCATCGGCGCGCTGAAATAAGTGCCGTTGTGGCTGGTGCTGTAGATGATTTCGCCGAAGCCCTGGACCTTGTCGTTGAACCACACATCGCCGGCGACCAAGGCCTGATAGCGCTCGACGTCGGGAATCAGGGTGCGGTAGGGCTGGGTGTTGAACGCGCAGGCGTTGCCCGGCAGCGGGCTGCCGAAATCGCTGTACGGACGCGACTGGGTGCCCGGCTGGCAAGCGAATGCCACCGGCGCGCGCGGATTGGTCAGGAACGCGCCGCCCTGGTTCGACCAACCGGCCAAGCGGCCGCCGGGCTGATCGCGGTAGTCGCCGTCGCGGGTGAGGTCGCGTTCGTCGGCGTTGAGCTGGCCGCGCTTGAACACGTCCAGGCTGAAACGCAGGCTGTAGCCGTCCGCGCTCGGATCGCCGTGGCCGGCGCGCAGGCCGATGCTGTGTTGATCGATGCCGCCTTCGGTCGCCGCACCGTACGCGGCGTCGAGTTCGATGCCTTCGATCTTGCGGCGCAGGATCAGATTGACCACACCGGCGATCGCATCGGAACCGTACAGCGCCGAGGCGCCGTCCTTGAGGATTTCCACCCGCTCGATCGCGCCCAGCGGCAGCGCGTTGAGATCGACGAAGTTGTCCTGGGTGTTGTGGGCGAAGCCGTACGACGCCACCCGATAGCCGTTGACCAGCACCAGGGTGTTCTTCTGGCTCAAACCGCGCAGCGACACGCCGGCCGAACCGTTGGCGAAGCTGCCGGTGTACTGCTCGTTGAAGCTGTTGCCGCTGTTGACGGTGAGGCTGCGCAGCAGGTCGGAGACGGTGACCTTGCCGCTCTTTTCGATCTGCGCGCGGTCGATCACCAACACCGGATTGACGCCGGCTTCGTCGCTGCGCTTGAGGTTGCTGCCGGTGACCTGGACCGCGTCCAGGGTCACGCCGGGTTCGGCGGCCGCATCGGCGGCTTGCGCCAGCGGCGCGGCCAGGGCCAAGGCCAGCGCCAACGACAAAGGTCGGTAACGCACTGCGGGATTGCGAACGGACTGGGACATCGGGATTCCTGCAAGACGTGGGAGAGGGAAACGGAAGAAAAAGCCGGCCCGCGACGGCGCGCGGCCGCCGCCGTTGCGCTCAGCGCAACGCGGTCGTTGGGAGGGGAGAGAGACGAATGCGGTCTTGACCGCAGGTCGCCCGCCGCGCGGGACGGTGGGAAAGGTTCGGCAGGTTTGGCCGGCGATCGCTCAGCGCGTCGGCGTCACCCGCCCGCTACACATGCACATCGCGCACATTCGCGCGAGCGATGGGCGGGTGCGCAAGCGCGAAACGGGCAATGCGGGCGATGCGGACGACATGAGCGGCAACCTGAAAACCGGGGAACGAATGCGAGGCGTGCGCGGAGCGCGGCAGTCTCAGCGCCGACACATCGTCATTCGACACCCGCCGACGACGCGGCGATTGGCGGATGAGATGCGGGTCGGACGGGGTGCGTTCACGGCGATGGTTTCGGTTGCGGAGGAAGGTCACGGCTCGGGCCGGCGACGGGCTTATGTTGCATCGCGATAAAGCGATGTCAATCAAGTCGCACAACCGGATTGGCTAAAAAATCGCCAGCCACGCCGTTCGAGCCGAGCCGCCACACACCGCCCTGTTCAGCCGCAACGCCCGCCACGCAAGGCGATCGAGGGTTTGGCCGGGGACGGCGCGAAGATCGGTCTGGGCGCCCGGCCGCATGAGGGCATGACGGATGGTTATGAAACCACCCCCGCCTAGCCCCTCGAAATAGGACCCCCGCCACAGCAAATGCGCAGCAATGGCGCCGCAGCCCCTGTAGGAGCGGCGCAAGCCGCGACCGCGCCAAGCAAACGCCGGCGCCCCCGGCAGTGGCCCCAAAGCGATCGCGTCGGTACGTACTGCGGTTCGAACCGGGATTGCGTTCAGACCTCGGGCTCACGCCGGCCATCCATTGCCGCGGTCGCGGCTTGCGCCGCTCCTACAGGGGCTGCGGCAGCGGCTTGGCCACGTGAGACGTGGCCCAGCGCGGCCAGCGAAACGTCGTAAATCGGCCCAGACCAATGACCCATGCGGCGGTCATGCGCATGCCCTATCCTGCGCGCCAAGCGGCCCCGGCCGTCCCCCGTCACCGAGAAATCCCATGCGTTCGCCGCATCGCACTTCGCCCGTCCTCGCCCTCCCCGCTGCCCTGCTCGCCCTGGCCATGACCGCCTGCACGCCGCAAGAAGCGCCCGCCCCAACCGCCGCCGCCGCGACCGCCCAGGCCGCCGCCACCGCCGCCGATCCGGCGGTCGACGCCGCCTTCGCCGCGCTGTCCAAGCGCTGGCTCGACGGGGTCATGGCGGTCAATCCGATCGCCGCGACCCAGATCGGCGATCACCGTTACGACGGCGAGATCGACGACCTCAGCGCGGCCGGCCGCCAGCGCCAGCTCGATTTCAACAACCAGATGCTGGCCGAACTGGACAAGATCGACGCCACCAAGCTCTCGCGCGAGAACCAGGTCGACGCGCTGATCCTGCGCAACCGCCTGCGCGCGGACGTGTGGTCGATCCAGACGTTGCAGAGTTGGGCCTGGGACCCGCTGGTCTACAGCGGCCTGGCCGGCGATGCGATCTACAACCTGATGGCGCGCGAGTTCGCGCCGATGCCGCAGCGCCTGCAGTCGGCGACCGCGCGCATGGAGAAGATCCCGCAGATCTTCGCCCAGGCCCGCGCCAACCTCGATCCGGCGCGGGTGCCGAAGATCCACGCCGAGACCGTGGCCAAGCAGAACGCCGGCGTGCTCAGCCTGATCGACACCTTCATCACTCCCAACGCCGGCCAGCTCAAGGGCGCCGAGCGCAAGCGCCTGGACGCGGCGGTCGCCGGCCTGCGCAAGGCGGTGGCCGAACAGCAGCAGTGGCTGGACGAGACCCTGGTGCCCAACGCCAAGGGCAACTTCCGCATCGGCCAGACCCTGTACGACGAAAAGCTGAAGTTCTCGCTGAACTCCTCGCTCTCGCGCGCCGAGATCCAGCAGCGCGCGCAGGCCGAACTGGCGCGCGTGCGCGGCGAGATGTACGCGATCGCCCAGCAGCAGCTCAAGGACAAGCCGGGCGCGCCCGCGCTGCCCGACAAGCCCACGCCGGAACAGCAGCAGGCGGCGATCGAAGCGGCGTTGGAGTTGGCCTACGCCGACAAGGCGCCGCCGGACAAGGTGGTCGAGTTCGCCAAGCAGACCCTGGCCGACGCGACCGCGTTCACCCGCGCCAAGAATCTGGTGACCGTGCCCGACGCGCCGGTCAAGGTGATCCTGATGCCGGAATTCCAGCGCGGCGTGGCGCTGGCCTACTGCGATTCGCCGGGCCCGCTCGACAAGGGCCTGGACACCTACTACGCGATCTCGCCGATCCCGAAAGAATGGGACAAAACCCAGGTCGACTCGTTCCTGCGCGAATACAACACGCGCATGATCCATCTGCTGTCGATCCACGAAGCCATGCCCGGCCACTACCTGGAAGGCGCGCATTCGGCCAAGGCGCCCTCGACCCTGCGCGCGGTGCTGCGCTCGGGCGTGTTCGCCGAAGGCTGGGCGGTCTATACCGAGGACATGATGGCCGACGCGGGTTATCTGGACAGCGACCCGTTGTTCCGTCTGGTCCAGCTCAAGTTCTATTTGCGCAGCCTGGGCAACGCCATCGTCGATCAGGGCGTGCAGGTGGACGACTGGACCCGCGAGCAGGCGATCGAGTTCATGACCAAGCAGACCTTCCAGCAGGAACGCGAAGCCGCCGGCAAGTGGGTGCGCGCGCAGCTGACCTCGGCGCAGTTGCCGACGTATTTCGTCGGCGCGCAGGAGCATTTCGATATGCGCAAGGCGGTCGAGGCGCGGCTGGGGCCGAAGTTCGACCTGAAGGCTTATCACGATCAGGTGTTGTCGTACGGGGCGCCGCCGGTGCGGTTTGTGCGTGAGTTGATGTTGGATGAGCCGATTCGCTGAGGGATGACCTTGCGCTGCCCTCATCCGCCCTTCGGGCACCTTCTCCCGTAAACGGGAGAAGGGAAGATCTGCTTGAGCCCCTCTCCCGCTTGCGGGAGAGGGGTTGGGGTGAGGGCTACCCCTACCTCAAGGCAACCGCACCCGCTGCCCATTGCCCGCGTTGCAATCCCAAATCTGCAACTGCGTCCCCGGCACCGCCGCGCCATTGGGCACGTCCAGGCAACGCCCCGACTGCGGATTGCGCAAGGTGCCGTCGGTGAAGTGCTGCCACTTCTGCGCTCCGGTGCCGTTGCAAGCCCACAACTGCACCTTGGAGCCGTTGGCGGTGCCGCTGGAGGAAATGTCCAGGCATTCCGCGCCGCCGGCGATCTTCAGCGAGAACGTCGAATCGGTGTTATTGGCCACGCTCCACTGCTGGTCGCTGGCGCCGTCCACACAGGCCTGGATCTCGGCCTGACGGCCGCTGCGGTTGCCGACGCAATAGCCGGCCAATCCCGCGAACGCGATCGGCCGCCCCGCCACCGGCGCGATCACCTGCGCCGCGCTGGCGTTGCAATCCCAGATCTGCAACTGGGTGCCGATCGCATTGGTTCCGTTGGGCACGTCCAGGCAACGTCCCGCCTGCGGATTGCGGTAGCTGCCGTTGCCCAGCGACTGCCACTTCTGCGCGCCGGTGTTGTTGCACGACCACAACTGCACTTTTGAACCGTTGGCGGTGCCGCTGGAAACGATGTCCAAGCATTGGCCGCCGATCTTGAGGTTCAAGGTCTGATCCCCGATGCGGGCGAAGGTCCATTGCTGGCCGCTGGCGTTTTCATCGCAGGCGCGCAACTCGACCCGGCCGGCGCGGCTGCCGACGCAGCGCCCGGCGATGCCCGGGAAGTTCAGGGCCACGCCCGCGACCGGCGCGCCGGTCATCTCGCGCCACAGCTGGTTCGGGGTCTTGCCGGTCAACGACACGAACGCGCCGTCGATGTCGTCGTCGATCTGCCCGCCCTCGTGCTTGGCGATGTTGAGCATGCGCACGAAATCGGGAAGGTTGTACTGCCGGGAAATCCAGGCGAGGAAGTACGAGCCTTCGCTGTAACCCGACAGATAGGTCTTGCCGACCGGCAACGCGATCGGATCGCGGTCGTGCAGGACGAATTCGCGCGCCCAGTCGGCCATGCCTTCGGTGATCCAGTCGCCGCGTTTGTGTTGCTGGGCGACGTGGGTCGATTCGTGCAGGAACATGCCCAGATCGTTGGGGTTCTTGCGCGCGTAGTCCGCGCTCACCACCATCGTGGTGCCGCTGACGTAGGCCACGCCGGTATAGGCCGGGTCGATCTTGATCGTGTACGCCGGCGGCGGTGCGTAGTCGGGGAAGGCGATTTGGTCGGAGATCTTGGGATACCAGCTCTTCACGAACGGCAGCACCGTGCCCTGCATCCACGCCTGCAGGTCGGTGGCCTGCGAGTAGTCCAGGGTGATGTTGGGAATCGGCGTGCCCGCGGTCGGATACGCAACCGCCAAGGCCGCGCTCAGCGGCGACGGCGCGCCGGCGCCGTCGACGGCCTGCACCTGATAGCTGTAGTTCTGGCCGGCGGCCACGTTGGCGTCGATGTAGCCGTTGCCGTTCTTCTCGGGAAAGTCCGCGTGAAAACCCGGCACGACCGTGCCGACTTTGACGCCGTTGCGGAAGATGTCGTAACGCGCGACCGGCCCGCCGCTGGCGCTGGGAATCCAGCGCAAGGCG
This sequence comes from Pseudomonas sp. CGJS7, assembly GCF_036961695.1. Taxonomy (NCBI): domain Bacteria; kingdom Pseudomonadati; phylum Pseudomonadota; class Gammaproteobacteria; order Pseudomonadales; family Pseudomonadaceae; genus Pseudomonas; species Pseudomonas sp. CGJS7. The sequence continues at coordinate 17,644 of NZ_JBAMDI010000091.1, forward strand.
GTGCTGCCGCCGCCGGTGTAGGCCTGCAAGCCGGTCGGCGCGGAAGGCGCGGCCAGTGCGAGCTGTGGAATCGACGCGGCGGCCAAGGCGATGGCCAGCGCGGCGGGCATCGCGCGCGAAGTCAGACGATCAGTCATGGAATGTGCTCGTTGAGGGAGGTGGCGAGGGAGCGCCGCGATCCCGCGCCGATCGCCGCTTGCGCGAACAGCGCGGAGCGCTTGGCGCGGCTATCGCGGCTTGGCTCCGTGGCGAACGCTAGCAGCGAGGCAACCGCGGACTCGCGCACTGAATGCACAGAACGCGGCCGAGGTGACAGCCATCATCCCGAATCGATCCGATGCGGCTGTTCGATGCATCTGCGTTCGCGAATGCGCTGCCGCGGTTGCGAACTGCGACGCAATCGACGCGTCGTCGCTGAGCGAACCAAATCGATTCGGCGTTAACGTGACATCCGCCACGCGGCGATGGCGCAGCCGCGCAAAGTTCGGCGGAACGCGTCGTCATGCGCGCGATGAAAAGTGCGCGTGCGGGAACGGCCGCTTCGGCGAGTGGCCCGGTATCCGCTCGCATCGGCTACATCGACGCGACATCCGCGGCGAAAGGCCGCCCTCTTACCCAAACACCCCGCGCGCGGAAGGAAACGCCTCGAACAAATCCTCCACCGCCCCACAGCGATCCGCGTCGTACCCCGGCAGCAAGCCCAGTTCCCGTTTGAACCGCTCGCTGCGCAGGATCGCCAACACCTCGCCCAAGCCCGGCGCCGCCAGCGTCTGCTCGCGCACCAGAAAGAAGTAGTGCTCCGAGGCGATCGGCAAAAACTCCTGGCCATAGCGCCGCGCCGGAGTCTCCAGGCCGAAGCCGACATCGGCCATCCCGCTGGCGACATACGCCGCAACCGCGGCATGGGTGAGTTCGTCGATACCGCAGCCGCGGATATCGCGGATCGAATGCCCCTGCTTGGCCAACATCCGCTCAAGCAATAGCCGTGCCCCGGAACCGGGCTGGCGATGGATGAAACGCACGTCCTCGCGCAGCAGATCGGACAGCGCGCGAATCCGCTTGGGATTGCCCGGCGCGACGATCAGACCGATCCGCCGGGTGGCCAGATGCAAGGCGCGGTCGCCGAGCGGATCGATCCGGTCGGCGTAGTGGCGCAGGATGTCGCTTTCGAATTCGCCGATCGGCAGGTGCACGCCGGCCAGGTCGCAATCGCCCGAACGCAGCGCCGCCAGCGCTTCGCCGGGGCTGCGGTACTTCAGATCCACCGCGATGCCGGCGTCGTCGAGAAACCGGCGCAGGGTTTCCACCGCGAACCCGTGCGCCGCGTGCAGCCGCGGCGGCGCGGCCTGGGCGCTGAGCACCCGGCCGAGTTCCACTTCGACCTCCGAGGCCAGACTGTCCAGGGTCGGCGCCAGCCGCGCGGCGATGCGCTGGTCGGCCCAGACCAATCGTTCGCCGAGTGCGGTGAGCTTGGCGCCGCGGCCGCGGGTGGTGCGCATCAGCGGCGCGCCGAACAGCGCGCGCGAGGACTGCAGCACGCCCCAGGCGTAGCGGTACGACAGGTCCAGCTCGCGGCAGGCCGCGGCCAGCGAACCGGTCGCGTGCACGCCCAGCAGCAACTCGATCAGCTTGGGCGGCAACGGCTGGCCGTCGGCGGCGCGCAGCGTCCACTTGGGTTGGATCAGCACTTTGAACATGACGACTCCTTAAGGCATCCGCACGGACGTTGCATGGCGGCGGCGGGCGATGCGAACGCCGATCGGATCGATGCGTTGCGCGATCGGCGATATCGACTTGAGACTTGTTGCCGTACAGCGCGCAGCGATCTTGGCAATGATGGCGGGCCGATCCGCTCGCCCGACCGGATCGCACGCGCGAGGATGCGCCGATGCCGCCGGCACGCGCCCGCGCGTTCGGCTATCGTCCTGGCGCGCCACCGCTTCGAACACGACAACAGCAAGGATGATCGGTCCATGGGCGTTTCTCTGCGTTTACTGTGCGCGCTCGCCGCGGCGACGATGCTGGCGTCCTGCGCCGGCGGCGCCGCGCGCGACTCGGCGCACGGCGACATCCGCATCGTCCGCATCGAGGCGGCGGCGATGGATCCGGACGCGCTGTCCGATCCCAACAACGTCCCGGTCGCCAACGAATGCAAAACCTGGAAGCTGCGCCCGGATCAGGCCGCGCGGTTCTTCCGCCTGGCTAAGCAATACCCGACCGCCGACGGGCAAGGCGTGGGCCACGATTTCTATTGGTTGCCGTGTTCGATCCGCGGCCAACTGACCGCCGCCGACGGCGCCTGGGATTTTTCGATCAACGGCGCCGCCACCGGCACCTGGCGCCGCGGCGAGACCGTGCGCCAATGGGGTTGCCGCGATCGCCGCTGCAAGCCGCTGGTGCTGTTGATGCCCGACGACGGCGAGCAATGAGGGCCGCGGCGATGACGGCAACGGTTCCGACACGCCCCGTCGGACCTCGCCCCAGCCGCCGCCGCGCCAGCAGCGAACCTGAAACACCCGCACAGATAATAGGCTGTCCATAGCCGATTATTAGACTACCCGGTGATATACGCCACACCCCAGCTGAGTTAGCCTCGCTGGCGCTTCTGGACCATCCCCCCCGTGCCGCAATCCGGCACGTATGTCCTGAAGTACATATTTAGGTACAACCCGCAAGCCGCACTATCGGAGGGGTCCAGGCATGTCCAGTGAGAGCGCAGTGGTCGCAGCACCGCAAACGGCGGCAGAGGGGTTGTTGGCGAAGGAACGGATCGTCGCCAAACCGGGTTTCAACCGCTGGCTGGTGCCTCCGGCCGCGTTGGCGATCCATTTGTGTATCGGCATGGCCTACGGCTTCAGCGTGTTCTGGCTGCCGTTGTCCAAGGCCATCGGCATCGATCAACCGCTGGAATGCGCCAAGGACATGGGCTTTCTCGCCCGTGTGTTCGCCACCGGCTGCGACTGGAAAGTCAGCGAGCTGGGCTGGATGTACACCTTGTTCTTCGTCCTGCTGGGTTGCTCGGCGGCGATCTGGGGCGGCTGGCTGGAACGCGCCGGTCCGCGCAAGGCCGGCGTGGTCTCTGCGCTGTGCTGGTGCGGCGGCCTGGTGATCTCGGCGATCGGGATCAAGACCCATCAGATCTGGATGCTGTGGCTGGGCTCGGGCGTGATCGGCGGCATCGGCCTGGGGCTGGGCTACATCTCGCCGGTGTCGACCTTGATCAAATGGTTTCCCGACCGCCGCGGCATGGCCACCGGCATGGCGATCATGGGCTTCGGCGGCGGCGCGCTGATCGGCAGCCCGCTGGCCGACACGCTGATGAAGCACTTCGCCACGCCGCACTCGGTGGGTGTGTACGAAACCTTCCTGACCATGGCCGCGCTGTATTTCGTGTTCATGATGGCCGGCGCGTTCGGCTACCGGATTCCGCCGACCGGCTGGAAGCCCGCCGGCTGGACGCCGCCGCCGGCCAGCACCAACGCGATGATCACCCACCAGCACGTGCACGTGAAAAAGGTCTGGGGCATTCCGCAGTTCTGGCTGCTGTGGGGCGCGCTGTGCCTCAACGTGTCCGCCGGCATCGGCGTGATCGGCATGGCCTCGCCGATGTTGCAGGAAGTCTTCGGCGGCAAGTTGATCGGCGTGGACGGCGGGATCAAGTCGCTGGATCCGACCCAACTGGGTCTGATCGCCAGCATCGCCGCCGGCTTCACCGGCCTGCTGAGCCTGTTCAACATCGGCGGGCGGTTCTTCTGGGCGTCGACCTCGGACTTCATCGGCCGCAAGATGACCTACGTGGTGTTCTTCGTGCTCGGCTTCGTCCTCTACGCCGCCGCGCCCAGCGCCGGCTCCGCCGGCAGCATCGCGGTGTTCGTGGGGATCTTCTGCGTGATCCTGTCGATGTACGGCGGCGGCTTCGCCACCATTCCGGCCTATCTGGCCGATCTGTTCGGCACCCAGATGGTCGGCGCGATCCACGGCCGCCTGCTCACCGCCTGGGCCACCGCCGGCATCCTCGGCCCGGTGGTGGTGACCTACATGCGCGACTACCAGCTCGGCCTGGGCATGCCGCCTTCGCAGGTCTACAACACCACCATGTATATCCTGGCCGGGATGCTGGTGCTGGGCCTGGCGTGCAATCTGATGGTGCGCCCGGTGGCGCAGAAGCACTTCATGACGCCGGAAGAACTGGCGCGCGAAAAAGCCCTCGCCCACGAGAAGACCGGCAGCAACGGCCAAGCGCTGTATTCGCCCGAGCAAATGGCCCTGGTCGGCCACGGCGGCAATCCGGCGTTGGTGCTCGCGGCCTGGGCCGCGGTCGGTATCCCGTTGGCCTGGGGCGTGTGGGTGACCCTGCAAAAGGCCTTCGTGCTGTTCCATTGAGGCCATCGGCCGCGGCGCGCCAGCGCGCTGCGGCCCCACCATCGACATGAGCATTCCGCGCACCCTGCCCGACACCGAACCCGACGCCGACCGCGCCGGCGCGGTGCAGCGCAAGGTGCGTCGGCATCGCGGCGCGCACACCCGCGAGGTGGTCGATGCGATCGCCGCAGAAGTGCCGGTCGCGCTGATCTATAACGGCGCGCCGTTCGCGGTGATGATGGCCACGCCCGAGGATCTGGCCGACTTCGCGCTCGGGTTTTCGCTCAGCGAGGGCATCGTTGCGGGCGCGGAAGAATTGCGGGTCGAGGACATCTCGACCTCGCTGGAAGGCATCACCGTCGCGCTGAGCGTCCCGGCCGAACGCGCCGCGGCGCTGGAGCACCGCCGGCGCAATCTGCAAGGCCGCAGCGGCTGCGGCGTGTGCGGCACCGAAAGCATCGAAGCGGTGTTGCGGCCGCCGCCGCGGGTGGCCGATAGCCAAGCGCTGCACGAGCGCGCCCTGCAACGCGCGCTGCGCGAGTTGCGCCTGCGGCAACCGCTCAACGCGCTCACCGGCGCCACCCACGCCGCCGGTTGGGCCGACGCCGACGGCCGCGTGCTGCTGGTGCGCGAAGACGTCGGCCGCCACAACGCGCTCGACAAACTGATCGGCGCGCTCAGCGCGGCCGGGCTCGATCCCGCGCAAGGCTTCGCCGTGGTCACCAGCCGCGCCAGTTACGAGATGGCGATGAAAGCCGCGCACGCCGGCATCCCGCTGCTGGCGGCGATCTCCGCGCCGACCGCGCTGGCGATCGCCCTGGCCCAGAGCGCCCATCTGACCCTGATCGGCTTCGCCCGCGACGACGGCTACGCCGTGTACACCCACTCTCAACGCTTGCTGGAAACCCAGGCCGGCGAACCCGACGCCGCGCGCGACGCGATGGAATCCAACTCATGAGCAAGAATCCCATTCGCCCCTACGACGGGCCCGCCGGCGGCTGGGGCGCGCTGCGCAGCGTGGCCAAGCATTTGCTGGAACAGGACGTGCCGGTGCACGGCGCGCGCACCCTGCTCTCGGCCAACCAGCCCGACGGCTTCGACTGCCCCGGCTGCGCCTGGCCCGACCGCGACCACACCTCCACCTTCGAGTTCTGCGAAAACGGCGCCAAGGCCGTCGCCGCCGAAGCCACCAAGCACCGCGCCACGCCGGAGTTGTTCGCCCAGTACACCGTCGCCGAACTGGCGCGCTACAGCGATCACTGGCTGGAAAACCAGGGCCGGCTGACCCATCCGATGCGCTGGGACCCGGCCAGCGACAAATACCTGCCGGTGAGCTGGGACGAAGCCTTCGCCCGCATCGGCGCGCATCTGAACGCCTTGGCCTCGCCCGATCAGGCCTTGTTCTACACCTCCGGCCGTTGCAGCAACGAGGCCGCGTTCCTGTACCAGTTGTTCGTGCGCGAGTACGGCACCAACAACTTCCCCGACTGCTCCAACATGTGCCACGAGCCTTCCGGCACCGCGATGAAGGCGCAGATCGGCATCGGCAAGGGCACGGTGCAACTGCGCGATTTCGAGCTGACCGAAGCGATCTTCATCTTCGGCCAGAACCCGGGCACCAACCACCCGCGCATGCTCGGCGAGTTGCGTCAGGCGGCCAAGCGCGGCTGCGCGATCGTCTCGTTCAATCCGCTGCGCGAACGCGGCCTGGAGAAATTCGCCGATCCGCAGGACAAGCTGGAGATGCTGCACAACGGCTCGACCCGGATTTCCTCGGATTATTTCCAGTTGCGCATCGGCGGCGATCTGGCCGCGGTCAAGGGCATGATCAAGCGCGTGCTGGAAACCGACGCGCAAGCCCGGCGCGAGGGCCGCGAACGCGTCATCGACACCGCCTTCATCGCCGAACACACCCGCGGCTTCGAACATTTCGCCGCCGAGATCGAGGCCGAGTCCTGGGACACCATCGTCGCCGAATCCGGCCTGTCGCGGGCCGAACTCGAACGCGCCGGCGATATCTACCTCAATGCCAACAGCGCGATCTGCTGCTGGGGCATGGGCATCACCCAGCACAAGCATTCGGTGGCGACGATCCAGATGATCGTCAATCTGATGCTGCTGCGCGGCAACATCGGCCGCCCCGGCGCCGGCCCGTGCCCGGTGCGCGGGCACAGCAACGTCCAGGGCGACCGCACCATGGGCATCTACGAGAAGCCCGCGCCGGCGTTTCTGGACCGGCTGCGCGACGTGTTCGGTTTCGAACCGCCGCGCGCGCACGGTCACGACACCGTCGGCGCGATCGAAGCCATGCTCGACGGCCGCTGCAAGACCTTCTTCGGCCTGGGCGGCAACTTCGCCACCGCCACCCCGGACACCGAAGCCACCCATCGCGCGCTGCGCCGCTGCGATCTCACCGTGCACGTCACCACCAAGCTCAACCGCAGCCATCTGGTGCACGGGCGCGACGCCTACATCCTGCCCTGCCTGGGCCGCACCGAGATCGACATCCAGGAAGCCGGCGCGCAAGGCGTCACGGTCGAGGATTCGATGAGCATGGTGCACCTGTCGGCCGGCATCAACGCGCCGGCCGATCCGATGCTGTTGTCGGAACCGGCGATCGTCGCGCGCCTGGCCCACGCCACCCTCGGCGCGCGCAGCAAGGTGCCGTGGCTGTGGCTGATCGGCGATTACGACCGGATCCGCGACAAGATCGCCGAAGTGTTCGACGACTTCTACGATTTCAACCAGCGCGTGCGCGTGCCCGGCGGCTTCCACCTGACCAATGCCGCCGGCGAACGGCGCTGGCTCAATCGCGAGGGCAAGGCCTTGTTCAAGGCCCATGCCGTGCCGACCGACCTGCCGGTGCACCGCGCCCGCGCCGCGCGCCAGCAGCCGGTGTTCACCCTGGCGACCACCCGTTCGCACGACCAATACAACACGACCATCTACGGCATGAACGACCGCTACCGCGGCGTGTTCGGCGAACGCCGGGTGTTGTTCATCAACGCCGAGGACATCGCCGCGCTGGAGATGAAGGCCGGCGACTGGGTCGATCTGGAAAGCCTGTGCGACGACGGCGTCAAGCGCGTCGCCAAGCGCTTCTTGCTGGTCGAATACAACATCCCGCGCGGCTGCCTGGCCGCGTACTACCCGGAAACCAATGCGCTGGTGCCGCTGTCGAGCTTCGCCGACGAAGCGCGCACGCCGACCTCCAAATCGATTCCGGTGATCGTGCACCCGCACGCGCCGCAGGCCGCGCAAGGCCTGCAATCGGCGCGGGACATCGGCCTTGTCCGAGTTGACTGAGCCGTTGCTGGCGATGCTCGCCGGCGAAGCCGGCGGCGTGTCGCTGCCGCGCCTGTGCAAGCGGCTGGGCGTGCGCATGAGCGTGCTGCTGCGCGAGTTGGCCTGGATCGGCGAGGAAACCATCGGCGAGCACCGCGGACCCGGCTGGGTGCGGGTGCAGGCGCACGGCGACAGCAGCGTGGCGGTGTTGACCGAAAGCGGTCGCGAGCGTCTGCGCACGGGCGAACGCTCCGACTGATCCGCGCTCCCGGGAACGGGAGCGACGGACGCTTATCGTCGCGGGCTCAGAACGCGCGCCCGTTCACCGGCACGATCTTGATCGAGGCCAGATCGATCCCTTCCAGGCAGCGGATATTGATCGCCGTCATCGCGGTGCCGTCCGGCATCGTGCCCTGACTGAAAGACGCGATGCCGCAGTGCTTGCAGAAGTGGTGATCGATCGAATGCTTGTTGAAGTGATAAGTGCCCAGGTCGGCCGGATCGGCCTTGAGCGCGAACGCGCTGCGCGGCACGAACCAGAGCAAGCCGCCGCGACGCTGGCACATCGAACAATTGCAATCGATCGCCTGATCGATCTCGCCTTCGACTTGGTAAGCGACCTTGCCGCAATGGCAGCCGCCGGTATACGTGGTCATGCGCATGCTCCCGTCCCGATGAAGACGCGAGAATAACGCCGCCGCGCTATCCTCGTCGTCTGACGAGTGTCACCGCTTGCCGAGATTCCCGCGCCGTCCGCCGTCTCAGGAGCCGTCTCATGGATCCCATCGCCGGAAGCACCATCATCCCGTCCCTGCGCTACCGCAACGCGCCCGCCGCGATCGAGTGGCTGTGCCGCGCCTTCGGTTTCGAAAAACACGCCGTGTATCAGGACGGCGATATCGTCCACCACGCCCAGCTGACCTACGGACCGGGCATGATCATGCTCGGCTCGGTCGATCCGAGCACCGAGGGCGAGTGGTCCAAGCGTATCGTCCAACCCGATGAGATCGGCGGGCGCGAAACTCAGGCCTGCTCGGTCGTGGTCAGCGACGCCGATGAGCACTACGCCCGCGCACGCGCGGCCGGCGCCGACATCGTGGTCGAGCTGGCCGACCAGGACTACGGCGGGCGCGCCTACACCTGTCGCGACATCGAAGGCCGGCTTTGGTGGTTCGGCACCTACAACCCCTGGAACCTATGAACCGCAAACGCAGCAACTCCAACGACGCATCCGCCTCCGGCGGCGATCTGTTCGCGGCCCCCGCCGCGGCCGCGCCGGCCGACCCGCTCGCCGGCAATCCCGGGGTCAAACCGGTCGACGGCATCCGCAGCGGCATCGGCGGTTGGACCTTCGTGCCGTGGCGCGACAACTTCTATCCCAAGGGTCTGGTGCAACGGCGCGAGCTGGAATACGCCAGCCGCCAGCTCAGCAGCATCGAGATCAACGGCACCTTCTACAGCGCGCAGAAGCCGGCCACCTACGCCAAGTGGGCGGCGGACACGCCGGAGCATTTCGTGTTCTCGCTCAAGGCGCCGCAGCGGGTGACCCAGTTCGGCGCGCTGGCCAAGGCCGGCGGCGGCGCCAAGGCCTTCATCGACGGCGGTCTGGCCGAATTCGGCGCGCGCCTGGGGCCGATCCTGTGGCAGCTGGCGCCGAGCCGTCCGTTCGATCGCGACGACCTCGCCCGCTTTCTCGACTCGCTTCCGCGCGAGCTAGACGGCCGCAAGCTCAAGCACGTGCTGGAAGTCCGCCACCCGAGCTTTCTCTCGCCGGACTATCTGGAACTGGCGCGCGCGCACCGGGTGCCGACGGTGTTCACCGACTCCGACGAATACCCGTCGCTGGCCGACATCACCGGCGATTTCGTCTACGCGCGGCTGATGCGCGCGCGCGCCGAGATCCCCACCGGTTATCCGCAAGAGGAACTGGACACCTGGGCGCGGCGGGTGCGGGCGTGGGCGCGCGGCGAGGACAATCCCGAGTTGCCGCATGCCGGCGAACCGCTGGCGCCGGCCGCGCCGCGCGACGTGTACGTCTACTTCATCAGCGCGGCCAAAGAGCGCAACCCGGCCGCGTCGATGCGGTTGTTGCAGATGTTGGGCGCGCGCTGAGGCCTGAGGCCATGCAAGCGCGCAGCCCGATCCGTCCGAACCGATCACCCGCAGCGAGCACGCTTATGGCCAGTCGTCGCGATTTCCTCAGTTCCGGCGCCATCGTCGCCGCCGGTTTCGCCCTGGCGCCGATCAGCGCCTGCAGCCGCGAAGCCGCGCCCGCCGCGGCGCCTGCGGCCGCCAGCGCCGATACGCCGTTTTCCGGTACGTTGCTGAAACGCAAGATTCCGGCCACCGGCGAATCGATTCCGGTCATCGGCCTGGGCACCTCCGGCAACTTCGAAATCGGCGACGATGCCGCCGCGCGCGCGCCGCTGCGCGAAGTGCTCAAACGCTTCGCCGACGCCGGCGCGAGCGTGATCGATACCGCGCCCACTTATTCCAGCGCCGAAGACGTGCTGGGCGAATTGGTCGCCGACGCCGGCTTGCGGCCGAAGGTGTTCCTGGCGACCAAGCTGTCGGGCGTCAGCGGTCGCGAACAAGGCCAGGCCCAGTTCGAACAATCGCTGCGGCGGCTGCGCACCGAGCGGATCGACCTGCTGCAGGTGCACAACCTGGGCGACACCCGCACTCAGTTCGCGCTCGCGCGCGAACTCCAGCAACAGGGCAAGGTGCGGCTGGTCGGCCTCACCCATTATCGCGAGCAGGCGCAGGAAGAACTGGCTCAATACCTGCGCTCGCTCAAGCCCGACTTCGTCCAGATCAACTACTCGGTGGTTTCGCGCGGTGCGGAGCGGACGATTTTTCCGCTGGCGCGTGAGTTGGGGATCGCGGTGATGATCAATCGCGCGTTCGAAGACGGGCGCTTGTTCGCGCAGGTCAAAGGCAAGGCTTTGCCGGCGTGGGCGGCTGAAGTCGGCGCCGGTTCTTGGGCGCAGTTGTTCTTGAAGTTCGCGTTGAGCGATCCGGCGGCCACTGTGGTGATTCCGGCGACGTCCAAGCCCAAGAATCAGACCGATAATTTGAAGGCGGGGGTTGGCGCGATGTTGGATGCGAAGCAGCGCGAGGCGTTGATCGCGGCGGTGGAGTGAGGGGTTGTTACTTGGCGGCGATTGATGCGCAGCGGCCGCCGCGTCGAAGATTCGGGATTGCGAATGCGAAACACGGCAACAGCGCTCCCACCTACCGTCATTCCCGCGAACGCGGGCTCCGCTTTACTTCGGCGGGGCCGAACATCCAGGGCCACGAACCTTTAGCGCGACCTCTCTAGAACGTCATTCCCGCGAACGCGGGAATGACGATCTGGAAGGATGACGCTGAAGTCTCTGGACTCCCGCCTACGCGGGAACGACGGCCTGGGAAGGTGGCTCTAAAGTCCTGAGTACAGCGGCTTCGCCTCTTCAGACGAAGCCGCTTACGGGCAACAACCCATCCGCTCCCGCATCAGTACGCCACAGTAAACCGAGCCCGCGAATGCGCCGGCTGCTCCAGCTCATCGATCAACGCCACCGCATAGTCCTGCACCGAAATCCGGCTGTCGCCGTTGTCGTCGACCAACAACTGCTCCCCGCCGATACGGAAACGGCCGGTGCGCTCGCCGGGCACCAAGTGCGCGGCCGGGGACAGGAAGCTCCAATCCAGCTCGCGCTCCTCGCGCAAGCCGCGCAACACCGTGCGCATGGCCTCGGCCGCGCCGCGGTATTCGTCGGGGAAACCGGGCTGATCGAGCAACTGCTGCCCCGGCGCGACCTCCAGGCTACCGGCACCACCGACCACCAACAGCCGCGGCGCGTCGGCCTGCTTCATGCCGGCGACGATCTGGGCGTACCCAGCCACCGTCTCGGCCTGCAGATTCGGGTTCTTCCAACCGCCGGCATTGAACGAGGCGATCACCGCCTCGTGGCCGCGCACCAGGTCGGCGATCTGACCGGGGTCGCGGCCGTCCAGCGCGGCGGCCTGGACGGTCAGACCCGCGTGCGCGGGCAGCGCGTCGGGGTTGCGGGCGATGGCGGTCACCCGGTGGCCGCGGTCGAGGGCTTCTTCGAGCACGGCGCGGCCGACGTAACCGGTGGCGCCGATCAGAACGATGTTCATGGAGAGGTTCCAGTGAGTGGGGTCGGGATATAGTCTCCTCACTTACAGACCCGACGATAATCCGGCCAGGAAAGCTAGCACCATGAAGCTGGACTTCACGATAGACCGACTCAAACGCATGGCCGTGTTCGCCCGGGTGGTCGAGCTGGGGTCGATGAGCGCGGCCGCGCGCGAACTGGATATGACGCCCTCGGCGGTCAGCCAGCAGCTGCGCCAGCTCGAAGCCGAGACCGGCGTGGTGCTGCTGCACCGCTCCACCCGCAAGCTCACCACCACCCAGATCGGCCAGGGCTACTACGAGGATTGCGCGTCGATGCTGCACGCCGCGCGCAACGCCGACGGGCGCCTGGGCGAGTTGCGCGAGCAGCCGCGCGGCGAGCTGCGGGTGGCCGTGCCGGTGGGATTCGCCGCGCATCTGGCCGGCGCGCTGGCGCCGCTGCTGCGCGAGTATCCGGACCTGTCGCTGCGGGTGTTCGCCGAAGACCGGCAGATCGATCTGATCGCCGAACGCATCGATCTGGCGATCCGCATCGGCCGTCTGGTCGATTCCAACCTGATCGCGCGGCGCATGGCGCAGTGGCCGTACTGGCTGCTGGCCTCGCCCGACTACGCGCGCGAACACGGGTTGCCGCGCACGCCCGAGGAGTTGGCGCAGCATCCGATGCTGATCCTCAGCGTGATCAATCAGCCCGAGTACGTGGACCTGTACCGCGACGGCGAACCCGCGCGGCGGGTGCGGGTGAGCGGACGCATCGTCAGCAACAACTCCAGCACATTGCGGCAAATGATGCTGCAGGGCCTGGGCATCGTGCGCCTGCCCGAACCCGACGCCGCGCCGCTGCTGGCCGACGGCCGCGCGGTGTTGGTGCTGCCGGAATGGACGATGCCGCCGCTGGGCGTGTTCGCGGTCACCGCGCAGCGCGATGCGCAGCCGGCGAAGGTGCGGATGGCGATTGCGGCGTTGCAGGCTTATTTGGGGTGAGGTGGGGGTTGGGTGTTCGATGCTGGACGTCGGGCATCGGACATCGGACGTGGGACGTCGAAAGTCGAAAACAGCGCCCTCACCTACCGTCATTCCCGCGAACGCGGGAATCCAGGGCCTTTCGTGCGAGAACGCTCGAAGTCTCTGGATTCCCGCGTTCGCGGGAATGACGGTCTGGAAAAGCGCGCTGAAGGCTCGTGGCTCTGGATTCCCGCCTTCGCGGGGAGAGCCAGCAAAAACATCAGCGGCTTCAGTCAGCCGCCTTCGAACCCCAGATCACAAACTCGCAAACGCCCGCACCGGAAACGTCCCCATCCCCTTGACCTTCGGCGGCACCGCGCTGAAGCGAAACCCCTCATCCGGCAGCGCAGCCAGATTGCGCAGATGCTCGACGATCAAGATCCCCGCGCCCAGCAAGGTGGAATGCACCGGCCGGCTCTTGCCGCGGGTGTCGTCGATGTTCACCGAATCGATGCCGACCAGCTTCACCCCGCAATCGCGCAACCATTGCGCCGCCGATTCGGTCAGGAACGGATGGTCCACGCTGTAAGCCGGAGTGGCGAAATGCCGGTCCCAGCCGGTGTGCACCAGCACCGCGCGGCCGCGCAGTTCCAGGTCGCGGAAATAGCTATCGTCGATCGCACGCACATCCGCCGCGACCCGCACCACGATCGCGTCCAGATCGGCGCAATCCTCCGGGCCGATCTGCGCCAAGTCCTTGCCGTCGGCATAACGGTGCGAAGGGCAGTCGATGTAGGTGCCGGTGTTGGCGACCATGTCGATGCGGCCGATGTGGAACTCGGTGCCTTCCTCGTAAATCTCGCGCGAACGCTCGCGGCTGAGGTAGTCGCAGATATGCGCCGGCGGCATGCCCGGGTAGGTGGTCAGGCCGTCTTCGATGGTGTGGCTCAGATCGATGTAGCGCACCTGCCCGCTTTCGATCTCGCCGACCTTGCGCTTGTGCGCCTCGACGATGATGCGCTTGTTGAGGATGCGCGCCGGGCCGACCATCAACAGGCGCAGGTCGCGCACGATGTAATCGATCAACTCGGCGTCGGCGATGTCGTCGCCGTCGATGTCCAGACGGAAGCCTTGGCCTTGCAGGCCGCCGCCGTTGCTGAACTCGATTTCGAAATCGAACTGGACGCGGTGCTGGATGGCGCTCAAGCGGGGGCTCCGGAGAGTGAGTTGGGCGTTGGATTACGTTGCCGTCCGCGGTCCAGCCCCCTCCTCACCGTCATTCCGGCGAAAGCCGGAACCCATCTTGATCTTGCTCTGGCTTGGATCCGGGCGAACGACAACAGCAACAACAACAGCAAAATGGGTTCCGGCTTTCGCCGGAATGACGGTGAAAGGAGCGTGTGGGCGTCGGGCCGCAGTGAATCGTCGCGGGTCGAAGGCGGTGCGACACCGCCTCCATCCGCAGCCTTACTTCGCCGCTTTCTGACTCAAAGCCACGCTACCCAAAATCATCGCCGCGGCGATCAGCATGCTCAGCGTCAACGGCTCGCCCAGCAGCATCCAGCCCCAGGCCACGCCGAACAGCGGCACCAGATAGGTCACCGCGACCGCGCGGCCGGCGCCGATGCGCTGGATCAGGCGGTAGTACATAACGAAGGCGATACCGGTGCAGACCACGCCGAGCATCGACGCGGAAAACCACGACTTGGCCGGGATCGCATGCGCCGGCCATTGCGCGATCGCGAACGGCGCGATCAACAACGCCGAAGTGCCCAAGGTCGCCGCGGCGACCGCGGCCGCCGGCAAACCGGTGAGCTGGCGGCGCACCAGGTTGGCGCCGACGCCGTACAGGAACGCGGCCGCGCAACCGGCCGCCACCGCCCAGCCGATGCTCGCGCCCGCGGTCTTGCCGCTGGCCAGCACCACCACGCCGGCGAAACCGGCCAGCAACGCGACCGCGCGCTGAGCGCCGATCTTTTCGCCGAAGAACAAGAACCCGACCAGCGCGGTGAACAGCACCGCCATCGAGTTGGTGATCGCACCGATGCCGGCCGGCGCGCGCTGCGCGGCCCAGGCGAACAGGATGAAGGGGATCGCCGAATTGATCAGCCCGATCAAGGCCAGCTTGGCCCAGATCGCACCCTTGAACGATTCGCGCGCCTTCCACAGGAACGGCAACAGGATCAGCGCGCCCAGGCCCAGGCGCATCTCCACCAGCGGCACCGCGCCGAAATCCTTCGCCGCCACGCGCATGAACAAGAACGAGGAACCCCAGATCGCGCCGAGGATGGTCAGTTCCAGCGGCGTGCGCCAGGCCTGGACGGTGGCCGCCTGCGCCGGCGGGGTGGACTGCGATTGCGACTGCTCGGACATGCGGAGCGTTTCCGACGTACTCATGTTGACCTCGCGAAGCGACGGTGGCGGAACCGGTGCGTGGGGGCGCCGGCTTGCGAATCTGGGTGCAGCATGCCGCGAGCGCCGCGGCGGAAATATCCGGATCGGGTGTCGTTCGGTATCCGCGCGACGGCGATCGCCAAGCGACTTCGCGACCGGCGTGTCGCGACCGCTCGCCCGGACCGATCGCCCCCGCCGACGGACCGCGCGATTCGTCCCTGGCCGCGATCGCGGCGGCTCGCGAAAGGTCCGCCCGGCGCTCCTGGCGACAATCTGGCTTTTCCCTGCCCGCTATTCTGACTGGCCGCCAAACCCAGACAAGCGCATACTTTCGAACCTAGCCACAAATTAAATTCAAGGCTCGACATGGCCCTCAGAGCAGACTGGTTACCGGCCCTGGCGGCATTCGAGGCCGCGGCCCGGCATCAGAATTTCGCCCATGCCGCCGAAGAGCTGCATCTGACCGCCAGCGCGATCAGCCACCACGTGCGCAAACTGGAAAACCGGCTCGGCCTGAGCCTGTTCCTGCGCCACGCGCGCGGGGTCGCGCTGACCGATGAGGGCCGCCAGCTCGCCGACGCCGCCGGCACCGCGCTGGCCGACATGGACGGCGTGCTGCGCAGCCTGAAGCTGGCGCGCGAGGAGCGCGACCGGGTCCGCATCACCACCCTGCACTCGCTGGCCTACACCTGGCTGTTGCCGCGCCTGGGCCAGTTCACCCGCGCCCATCCGAAGATCCAGCTCAGCGTCGACACCGAGATCGCGCTGACCCGTTTCGACGACAACGGCCCCGACATCGGCATCCGCCACGGCGCCGGGCATTGGCCGGGGCTGACCTCCCATCATCTGATGGACGACGCGCTGTTCCCGGTGGCCTCGCCGCACTTGCCCGGCGTGGACCAGGTGAAGACGCCGGCGCAGATCGCGGAAATGCCGCTGATCGCCGACCAGGCCCGGCAAGGTTGGCAGGACTGGTTCCGCGCCGCCGACGTGCATGGGCGCAAGCTGGAAGAGCGCTACATCTTCAGCAACACCACCGACGCGATGATGGCGGCCGCGCAAGGCATCGGCGTGGCGCTGGCGCGCGAGCAGATCGTGGTGCCGTATCTGGCTGCGGGGCAGTTGATCCGTTTGCCGGGGCCGGCGATGCCGGCACGGTGGGGGTATTACGCGATCTATCCCTCGCATCGGCGGCTGCGGCCGGCGGCCAAGGCGTTTTTGGATTGGTTGTTGGCGGTGGAGAAGCGTTGAGGGGGAGCAAGAGCAAATCCCCCCTAGCCCCCCCTTTTTCAAAGGGGGGAACTGCTATGGGGTGGCGTGGGTGGTTGCGAGGACCTCGGCTCCGGTGGGTGCAAGCGCGCGAACCGGCGCCCACTTTGAAAAAGGGGGCAAGCGCCCGACGCCAATCCGATATCCGCACGCACTAAAGCGCGGGGGATTCGCTTTTACTGCGATGGGGTACTGTTGGCGACTGCAGACGCTCCGGCTTCGCCAGCCACAAGCGCGCCAGTAGGCGCCCACTTTGAAAAAGGGGGCGAGCGCCCGACGCCAATCCGATGTCCGCACGCACTAAAGCGCGGGGGATTCGCTCTTACCCGCCCCGAAGCAAGCCCTCAACCGCGCGGCTTTTTCTTCCCAGGCGCTTTCTTAGCCACCCGCTTCTTCCCCGAAGCCGCCTTCTTACGCAACGCCGCCTCCAACGCCAACGCCAACCACGGCCGCATCTCCTGCGCCGAATCCATCGCCGCCTCCGGCACCGTCCAATAACTGGTTGGCACCGTCTCCCCGCGCCGCGCATACAGGAACGGCTCGCCGCCCGCGGCGCGGAAGCGCTCGCGGGTGTCCTCGACGGTCTTCAGATACAACACATCGCCGGTGATCAGCCCGATCATCACGCCATCGTGGTAGAGGCCGTAACCACCGAACATCCGGCGCGCATCGAGCGCGCCGAAGTCGGAAGCCAAGTCCTGAAGGTGGGCGATCAGATCCGCGCTCATGGGCGGATCTTATCGCCATCGCCGGCCGCCGCGCGTTGGCGCGGACCGATCAGAACTTATGCCACAAGCGCACGAAGTAAGCAGCGCCGTTCAAACCGAACTGGACGCTGTCGAAGACGTGGCCGTTGTCGGTTTCGTCCGGGTTCTGCCGGGTCGGCTTGACGTTGAACACGTTGGCGCCGCCGACGGTCAGCTTGGTGTTCTCGCTGAAGGCGTAGGTGACGCTGAGGTCGGCCGAGGTGCGGGCCTTGTAGCGCGCGTTCGGCACGCCGGCCGCGGTGCCGGAGAACGTGCCCAGGGTCTGCGGCCCGAAGTAGATCACCTTCAGGTTGCCTTCCCACGCGCCGCGTTCGAGATCGAAACCGAGCACGGCCTTGGACCGCGGCGCGCCCTGCTCGATGAACAGCCGCTCGCGTTCGGACAACAGCACGTCCTCGCGGCCGACCAGCGCCGGCGGTGCGTGGATGCCGTTGACCTTGGTGCGGTTGAGGTTCAACGCCAAGAAGGTGCCCAGCTTGAAGTCGTTGCCCAGCTCGCGCTGGTTGTTGAAGGTGAAGTCCAGGCCTTCGGTGCGGGTGTCGACCGAGTTGACGAAGAACTGCGCCTGGCCGACGCCGAGCGAATCCAGGATGCCGCCGATGGTCGGGTCGGTGGTGTCGAAGCGACCGCTGAGCACGATGCGGTCGTCGATGTCGATGCGATAGGCATCCAGGGTCAACGAGGTGTCGGCGGTCGGCGACCAGGTCAGGCCGAGGGTGAAGTTGCGCGACTTCTCCTTGGTCAGCAGCGGCAGGCCCGCGGCGTTGGCGATCGACCCGCCGTTGGGCGCGATCACCACGTCGACCGGTTCGCCGTTGACGAAGTCGGTGATGGTGGAAGAGAAGTATTTCTGCTGCAGCGACGGCGCGCGGAAACCGGTGCTGGCCGATGCGCGGAACATCAAGGTGTCGGTGGCGCGGAAGCCGGCGGCGAGCTTGCCGGTGGTGGTGTTGCCGAAATCGCTGTAGTCCTCGTAACGCAGCGCCACGCCGGCGGTGAAGCGGTCGGTGAAGTCCGCTTCCACGTCGACGTAACCGGCCCAGCTGTCGCGGCTGTGGCCGCCGGCGTCGGCCGGCTGGAAGCCCGGGAAGCCCTGGCTGCCGGCGTTGCCGCCCTCGCCCACGCCGTCGGCGTCGATGTAGGAGCCCGGCTCGCCGGCAAAGATCTTGTAGCGCTCATCGCGGCGTTCCAGGCCGAAGGCCACGTTGAGGCCGTTGAACACCTGATCGTAGAAACGGCTGACGTCGAAATTGACGGTCTTCTGTTCGAACGAGAAACCGCCGGCATCGAAGCTGCGCGCGCTCACGCCGCGGCCGCCGTTGAGCAAGTCGAGGTTGGCGATGGAGGCGTTGAGGGTGTTGTTGATCTGATAGCGCAGCTTGTTGTAGCCGTAGGTGTAGGACAGATCGGCGTTCCACTCGCCCAGCGCCCAGCGCAGGCCGAGGATGGCGAAGCGGTCGTCGATGTCGCCGTCGATGAAGGGCACGAAGCCGTCGGGATACATCGCCGCCGAGTTGCGCGAGGGAATGTCTTCCGAACCCAGACCGTCACGGGCGAACGCGGCCGAGGACGCGTCGCGCTTCTGCACGCCGAGGGTGAAATACAGGTCCAGGTTTTCGCCCAGCGGCTTGTCGCCGTTGAGGAACAAGGTCTCGTTGCGGATCTTGGAGTCGCCGATGATGCGCGGGCTGCCGGCCGGCTCGGAGCGGTCGGAACGGCCGCGGTCCTGCCATTCGCCGGTGATGCCGATGCTGCCGTCGCTGCCCAGGCCGAAGCCGCAGTACGCGGTGGCCAGCCAGTTTTCGCCGTCGCCCTTGGAGTACTGGCCGTAGCCGGCGACCGCTTCGCAGCCCTTGCGCTTCTTCAGCGAGATGTTCATCACCCCGGCGATGGCGTCCGAACCGTACTGCGCGGCGGCGCCGTCGCGGAGGATTTCGACGCTGTCGATCGCCATCAACGGAATGGTGTTGAGGTCGGTGCCGGTGTTGCCGCGGTTGCGCGCGCCGAACAGGTTGAGCAGCGCGGTGGTGTGGTGGCGCTTGCCGTTGACCAGCACCAGGGTCTGGTCCGAACCCAAACCGCGCAGCGCGGCCGAGTCGACCAGGTCGGCGCCGTCGGCGCCGCTTTGGCGGGTGGAGTTGAACGAGGGCGCGGTGTATTGCAGCGATTGGGCCAGATCGAACTGGCCGCCTTCCTCGGCCGCCTTGGCCATCGGCAGCACGTCGACCGGCGAGATCGAGGTGGTGTCGGAGGAACGCTGGCTGCGGCGCGACCCCAGCACCGACACCGTCTCCAACGTGCGCGCCTCGCTCGCCGGCGCGGACGGCGTCGCCTGCTGGGCGTCCTGGGCCAGGGCATTGCCGGCGAACGCGGTGCCGGCGAGCCACAGCGCGCAATGGACGGCGCGATACAGGTGGGCGCGACGGGGGGCGAGGCGGAGCTGGGTCATAACGGCTGGTCCTTGCGGGTCTGGCGGGGCGATCCCCTAGCCTAAAGCCAAGACAGCCGTTCGTGCACAGTGCGCGGACCGGAAATGTGAAAAGAACCGAGCAGGCGGCCGCGCTTTATGCGGGTCGCGGGCGCGCCGGCCCGAGCGCCGCTCGCTCGGACGGGCCGCCGCAGGCCAACGCGTATCGGTTACTTGGTCGAAGCCTCGGGCTTGGCCGCCGCTTCGGGCTTGGCCGGCGCCGGCTCGACCGATTCCACCCAGCGCGCGAAGAACCCGGACAGGTCGCGGCCGCTGGCCCGCTCCATCGCCTTGCGCAAATCCGCGGTCACCACCGAGTGTCCGTAATAGGCGCGGGTGTAGCCGCGGACGCCGCGCCAGAACGCGCGCTCGCCCAGTTCCTCGCGCAGCAGGTGCAGCACGTAGGCGCCCTTCTGATAGACCACGGCGCGATCGTCGGCGCTGGGCTTGTTCCAACTGGCGTAGACCAGCGCGTGGTCCTTGCCCGCCTCGCGCAGTTTGTCGACCCGCCGCTTCCACGCCTCCACCCGCTCGCGATACGCCGCATCGCCGAAGCGGTGCTGGACGTAGGCGGCGGCCATGAAGTTGGCGAAGCCTTCGTTGAGCCAGAAGTGGCCCCAGTCGCGGCAGGTGACCATGTTGCCCCACCACTGATGGGCCAACTCGTGGGCGATCAGCGACTCGTTCTCCGGTTTCTCCAATACCTCGCGGCCGTAGGCTTCCGACATCAGCGAGAAACCGTCCAGTTCCTGGCCGACGGTCTTGGCCACCAGCGCCTGGGTGTAGTCGCCGCGGAAACGGATGCCGGCGCGGCGGCCGAAGAACCGCATCATGTCGGCGCTGTCGGCGAACACCTTGCGTAGCTGCGCGCTCTGCAGATCGGCCGAGAGGAAACGCAGCGAGCCGTTCTCGCCGGTGGCGGAAGCCTCGTTGTAGCGCCCGGCGGCGAAGCCGTAGACGTAGCTGGGCATGGCCACGTCCTGGCGCCAGCGGAACGAATCGCGGCGGCCGCCCAATGCGGATTTGGAAACCAGACGGCCGTTGCCGACCGCCTTGAGGCCGCTGGGCACGGTCAAGGTCAGATCCAGGGTCGCCCGCTCCGACGGCGCATCGATGCACACCAGCCATTGGCTGGTGGAGAAGATCGTATACACCTCGCCGCGTTCGGGCTGGAATTCCAGGCCGTAGCGCGGCGCGCCGCGGTACGCGATGTCGATCTCGCGACGCTCGCCCGCGCGGCCTGGCGCGGGCAGGCGGATGCGCAAACGCTGCTCGATCTTTTCGAACGTCAGCGCCTTGCCGTTTTCGCTGACGCGTTCGATTTCCAGATCGCCTGCGTCGAATTCGATCTGCTGCGCGTTGTCGCCGCGCAGCGTCAGCCGGATCGATACCTGACCGCGCAGGGTCTTGGCGGCGATGTCCGGCTCGATCCGCGCGCTGTAATGCAGCACGTCGATATTGGCGCCGGCGCGCGCCGCCGCGCTCTGCGCCGATGCCGTCCACGGCGCCGCGCACAAGGCGAGCGCCCACAACGCGGCGGCACCGCGGTAGCGCGAAAAAAACCGCGCGGTCTGGCTCAATGCATGTCGCATCGGTGTTTCGTCCTGCCCCTCGCGCCGGCCGGCGCGTTCCTGTGTTCGATCGATCCGCGTCGAGCGCGGATCGGGGTGAATGCGCGCGCGGCGTTCGGGTATCCGCGGCGACCGCGGGATGATCGCCGATGTCGGCGCGCTATCGGAACCCACTGCCGTCCTCCAAGTTGGCCTGGGTTATGGAAACACGCGCGGAAAAAGCCGATGCGGCAAGGCCGCGCTCGTTCAGCTTGCGCATTCAGCGTTCGCGCGAGCCCACACGCGCCGCAATGCAGCATCGCGCGCGCTGTCCGATCTGCGCCGCCGATCACTGACAGCGCTGTCAATCATAGGACAAGGTGCGGACCGTGAGCGCGGGCGCGCGGGCTTCGGCCTCGCCGGCGCTCGCGCCCACCCACGCAAGCTCGCGCCTTCTGCAAGGCCCTGCCGCGGCATGATGCCGCCAGGCCCCCACCGGGCCTGAGCCCTGACCGAAAGCCATCGCTTGCCCAGCTCAGGAGCTTCAACGATGGTCACTCGCCGCAGTTTCCTCGGCGCCGGCGCGGCCGCGCTGGCCGCCGGCGTCGCCGGTCCGCTGGTGTCGCGCAGCGCCTTCGCCGCCACCCCGGCGCGGTTCAACCTGGCCCTGGTCAACGCCTCGGGCCAGAACACCGCCTACGCCTACGTGGTCGGTTTCTCCAACGACCGGCCGCTGTTCGTGCGCGCGGACGGCAGCAGTTATTACCCGCCCTCGCCTTCCGCGCCGGTGACGCCGCTGGGCGCGGACTGCGCGATTCCGCTCGGCGGCCAGGGCTCGACCACCCGCGTGTCGGTGCCGCGCATGTACGGCGCGCGCATCTACGTGGTCACCGGCAGCAAGCTCAACTTCTTCGTCAATCCCGGACCGGCCGTGGTCCATCCCAGCTTCCTCAACACCAGCGACACCAATTTCCAGAAGAACTGGACCTTCGCCGAATTCACCTTCAACGAGTACGAGCTGTTCTCCAACATCAGCTACGTCGATTTCGTCGCCGCGCCCGTGGGCCTGTCGCTGCGTTCGCTGTCGGGGCGGGTGGAAACGATTCCGGGCCTGCCGGCCGGTTCGCTGGACCCGATCTGCTACGCGCTGCAGCAACAGGCTTCGCAAGAAGGTTCTGCGTGGGATTCGCTGATCCAGCGCGGCAGCGACGGCCGCAACCTGCGGGCGATGAGCGCGCACTATCAAGCCAGCCGGTTCCAGAACTATCTGGCCGGCTACATCGATTCGGTCTGGAACAAATACGCATCCAACACCCTGACCGTCGACACCCAGTCGCAGTTCGGCGTGCTCACCGCGAGAGTCAGCGGCGGGCTGCTGCGCTTCAACAACGGCGAAACCTTCGCCAAGCCCAGCACCGCCGACGTGCTCAGCTGCGACAGCGGCCCCTTCAGCCTGGGCGGCGCCAGCGAGGTGCGCAAGGCGATCATCCCGCGCCTGGCCGCGGCGCTGAACCGCACCACCTTGCTCGACAACGCCAACCAGCCGCAGGGCGAAGTCGCCAGCCGCTTCTATCGCAATGCGCGCACCAATCATTACGCGCGGCTGGTTCACGAGCGTCTGCCCGACAACCGCGGCTACGCGTTCCCCTACGACGACGTCTCGCCGAGCGGCGGCCAGGACTTCAGCGGCGCGGCGCGTTCGGGCGATCCGGACACCTTGACGGTGACGCTGCGCGCGTTGCGCTGATGCGGCCGCGATGCGGCGGGCGCGCGAGCGCGTCCGTCGCGTCGTCGCGCAGCGGCGGTTTCACGCCGCCTCGGCGCGGCCGGACCTTATCCTGCCGGCCACGCCCATCGCCGCGGGAATCGCCATGAACACCGACAAGTACCAGGACTTGGGCAAGCTGCTGCTGCGTTTGACCCTGGGCGCGCTGATCCTGCTGCACGGCGTGTCCAAGCTGCGCGGCGGCACCGAAGGCATCGTCGGTCTGGTCGAGTCGCACGGCCTGCCCGGCTTTCTCGGTTACGGCGTGCTGCTCGGCGAAGTGCTGGCGCCGGTGCTGCTGATCCTGGGCTTCTACGCGCGGATCGGCGCGGTGTTGATCGCCGGCAATATGCTGGTGGCGATCGGGCTGGTGCATCTGGGCCAACTCGGCCAGCTCAACGAACAAGGCGGCTGGGCGATCGAGCTGCAGGCGATGTTCCTGGGCACCGCGCTGGCGGTGGCGTTGCTGGGGCCGGGGCGGTACGGACTCAACGGCAAGTAAGCCGCGACGCGCCCGCCCCGCCACCGCGCCTGCCCGAAGCCGTCATCCCCGCTAAGGCGGGGACCCAGGGCTTCACCGCAACGCCAGCCTCAAATCCGGTTGACCCGGAACTTGCGCCCCTTGATCTTGCCCTCGCGCAACCGCGCCAGCGCGGCCGCGGCCTGCCCACGCGCGACGGCGACGTAAGAACGCGTCGCGTACACGTTGATCTTGCCGACCGCATCGGCCTTCAAGCCCGCATCCCCGGTCAGCGCGCCGAGAATATCGCCCGGCCGCAGCTTGTCGGTCTTGCCCGCATCGATGCGCAGCGTGGTCATCGGCGCCGGCGGCGCGTTCTTGGCCTTGCCGCTGAGCGGTTCGGCGCGGCGCCATTGCAGCGGCGCGCCCTGCATCTGTTCGATCTGCTGGGCGCGGCCGGTTTCGCGCGGGCCGCACAGACTCAGCGCGACGCCGCCGCGCCCGGCGCGGCCGGTGCGGCCGATGCGGTGCACGTAGACGTCCGGGTCGGTCGGCAAGTCGTAATTGACCACCGCGCCCAGGTCTTCCACGTCCAGACCGCGCGCGGCCACGTCGCTGGCGACCAGCACGTTGCAGCTGCGGTTGGCGAAGCGCACCAGCACCTCGTCGCGATCGCGCTGCTCCATCTCGCCGTGCAGCGCCAACGCGGTGAAGCCGTAATGGCTGAGCGAGCCGACCACTTCCTCGGTGTCCTTGCGCATGTTGCAGAACACCACGCAGGAATCGGGGCGGTATTCCAGCAACAACGCGCCCAGCAGCGGGGTCTTTTTGTTCGGCTCGACCTCGTAGAAATATTGTTCGATCTGCGGCGCGGTGGCCTGGCCTTCGACCGTGACCTCGACCGGCTCGCGCAACGCGCCGCGGGCGAGGTCGCGGATCGCCTCGGGGAAGGTCGCCGAGAACAGCAGGCTCTGCCGCGTCTTCGGGGTCTTGGCGACGATCTCGCGGATCGGCTCCTCGAAGCCCATGTCGAGCATGCGGTCGGCCTCATCGAACACCAGCGTGCGCACGCCGTCGAGCTTGAGCGCCTTCTTGCGCAGCAGTTCCTGCAAGCGGCCGGGCGTGCCCACCACCACATGCGGCGCGTGTTCCAGCGAGGCCAGCTGCGGGCCCAGGGCCATGCCGCCGCACAGCACCGAAACCTTCAGGTTCGGGATCGCGAAGGCCAGCTTGCGCAACTGGGTGCCGACTTGATCGGCCAGTTCGCGGGTCGGGCACAGCACCAGGGCCTGGGTGCGGATCGCGGCGGGGTCGAGCCGCTGCAGCAGGCCCAGGCCGAACGCGGCGGTCTTGCCGCTTCCGGTGGGCGCCTGGGCGATCAGGTCGCGGCCGTCCAGGATCGCCGGCAGCGCGCGCGCCTGCACCGGGGTCATGGCGGTGTAGCCGAGCGCGGCCACGCCTTGCAGCAGCGCCGGGTTCAGGGCCAGGGAGTCGAAGCCGGCGGCTTCGGTGGGAGCGGTGGGCGAATTCATGCGCCATGATCGCAGCTTCGGGCCGAGCTTTCTCTCCACCCGGCCAGCGAAGCCGGCGGGCGCCGCGAAATCCGCGATTCCCACGCGTCCGCGCCGGCCCGCGCTTACGGCCAATTTGCGCAAACGTCGGCGCCGCACCGCTCACCCGTCGGCAACGATCGCTGACATACAGTGGTCCGATGCCCGATCAGAACGTACCGACATGAGCCGCGCTTTCGTCAAGGAAGGCGACGGCGACGAGAATCCCGGCGATCTGCCGGAGTTGCCGATCAGCGAGCACCCCAACTACGTGACGCCGCGCGGCATGGCGTTGTTGCGCTCGCGTCTGGACGATGCGGCGCGCCGGGTCGCCGCGCTCGATATGGACGCGGTCGGCGCCAAGCTCGACCGCGCCCACATCGAACGCGAGATGCGCTGGCTGCAGGCGCGGATTCTCGGCGCGATCACCATCGCTCCGGAACGTCAGCCGGCCGACCGGGTCGCGTTCGGCGCGCGGGTGGAACTGGTCGACGATCAGGGGCAGGAGTATCGCTATCGCATCGTCGGCGAGGACGAGGCCGATCCGGAGCACGGGTTGATCAGTTGGGTCTCGCCGCTGGCGCGCGCGCTGCATGGGGCGCGGGTGGATGAGGCGGTGACCTGGAAGCGGCCGGCGGGGGATTTGTTGGTGGAAGTGTTGGCTATCGAGTACGGGTAAGGGCAAGAGCAAGAGCAAATCCCCCCTGCCCCCCTTTTTCAAAGGGGGGAACAGCAAAAGCTTGCGCGCGCGGCTGTTGTCGCTGGCGACGGCGACGGCGACGGCGACCGTGACGGTGACGGCGCTGTGGTCGTTGTCGCTGTCGCTGTCGCTGTCGCTGTTGTCGCCGCCGTCGTTGCCCCCACCCCGCTTTGCGCTCTTGCCGTTCCCCCCTTTGAAAAAGGGGGGCAGGGGGGATTTGCTTTTGCTTTTGCTGCTACCCCAAATCCCCAAGCCCCACCTCCCCCAACCATTCGTCGGCCCACACTTGACGTCACCCCGCCCCACGCCGAATCATTTAGCAAATTAGTTAATTGCTGAATACATACAGACCACCGGTTCCACCAGGGAGAGGTCATGACCGCACTACCGGCAAGCCTGCAATCGCACCGCGTCCGCCAGCGGGCTGAAACCAGCGATTCGATCCGCAGCGTCAGCGAAGGCCGCGTGGTCTGGGAACCGATCCGCTCGCTGTGGCTGACCTCGATGGCCATCGGCGCAGTGGTCGGCGGCATCGCCTGTTTCTCATGGTCCGGCGTCGCCCTGTTCGTAACCAGCACCGCGCTGGTGCTGCTGCTCGGGCATTCGGTCGGCATGCACCGCAAGCTGATCCACGACAGCTTCGCCTGCCCCAAATGGCTGGAATACCTGCTGGTCTACTGCGGCGTGCAGGTCGGTCTGGCCGGACCGATCGGCCTGGTCCGCACCCACGACCTGCGCGACTACGCCCAGCGCCTGCCGCACTGCCACGACTACCTCGCCCATCGCCGCGGCTGGCTGGTCGATGCCTGGTGGCAACTGCACTGCGAACTGCGCCTGCGCGAGCCGCCGCGGATCGAGATCGAATCGCGCATCGGCGACGATGGCTTCTACCGCTTCCTGCAACGCACCTGGATGCTGCAACACCTGCCGTGGGCGCTGGCGTTCTTCGCCATCGGCGGCTGGAGTTGGGTGTTCTGGGGCCTATGCGCGCGCGTGACCGCCGGCGTGTTCGGGCATTGGCTGATCGGTTACTTCGCCCACAACCACGGCGGCATGCATCACGAAGTGCGCGGCGCCAACGTGCAGGGACGCAACGTGCGTTTCGTGTCGCTGCTGACCATGGGCGAGTGCTGGCACAACAACCATCACGCGTTTCCCGGCTCGTCCAAACTCGGGTTGTATCCGGGCGAGTGGGACCCGGGTTGGTGGTTCCTGCGCGGATGCGAGCGGCTTGGACTGGTGCACGATCTGCGCTTGCCGGAAGACCTGCCGGCACGTGAGGAATTGCATCGTCTAGATCCGCAGCCGTTCCCCGGACGCGTCCACATCCCCACTGCCCTGCTCACCCGGACCGCGCGATGACCGACGAAACCCGCCAACCCTCCGCATCGGCCACTCCGCCGCCGCTGCCACCGCACCTCAGCGCGCCGCAAGCCCCGCCGCCGCGTTCGGACCGCAGCCTGGAAGTGCTCGCCCATCTCTCGCCGGTGCTCGGCGGCGCGCTGATCGGCCTGCTGCTGCGCCTGGCGTTCAACGGCAAACCCGGCAGCGCTTTGGCGACCATGTTGTGGATCTTCATCCTGCTGGCGCCGTTCGCCATCGGCGCGGTCACCGTCTACCTGGCCGAACGCGTGCGGCCGCGCAGCAATACCTATCACATCTTCGCGCCGATGCTGAGCGTGGTGCTGTGCATGCTCGGCAGCATGTGGTTCGCGCTGGAAGGCATGATCTGCGTGATCATGGTCATGCCGATCTTCGCTGTGTTCGGCACCATGGGCGGGGTGACGATGGGCTTGATCTGCCGGCGCGCCGGCAAATCGAAAACGCCTACCGTCTACAGCGTGGTCGCGCTGCCGCTGGTGCTGGCCGCGCTCGGCGTCGGCCAAGAGCAGCCGCAGCGGTTCGAATACGTCGAACGCAGCGCGCTGATTCAAGCCTCGCCGCAAGCGGTGTGGGCGTTGTTGCTGGACGCCGACCGGATCCGTTCGGCCGAAGTCGACCGCGCCTGGATGTACCGCATCGGCGTACCCACGCCGCTGGCCGGGCTCACCCACCAAACCCCGACCGGGCTGGTGCGCGAGGTGCGCATGGGCAAGGGCATCCACTTCAAGCAGATGTCCAGCGACTGGAGCCCGCAACGCTACGTGCGCTGGCAATACAAGTTCGATGAGGACTCGGTGCCGGCCGGCGCGCTCGACGATCATGTGCGCATCGGCGGCGACTACTTCGACCTGCGCGACACCGTCTACACCCTGACCCCGCGCGGCGACGCCACCGAGCTGAAGATCCGCATGGAATACCGGGTCAGCACCGGCTTCAACTGGTACACCGTGCCGCTGGCGGGTTGGCTGATCGGCGATTTCAGCGACACCATCCTGGAGTTCTACCGCCACCGCGCCGAGGCCGCCGCCTCGGCCTGATCGCGCCCAGGCCCGCCGCCCCGCCCTCACGCCGTTCGTCGGCGCGGGTGTGATGATTCGCCTGTCGGCGCGAATCACGGGGCATACGAGGCAGGAACCGGCGGGCGATGGAAC
>NZ_JBAMDI010000092.1:0-45630 GCF_036961695.1 Pseudomonas sp. CGJS7
CGCTGCCGGCGGCGGTGAGCAAGGCGGTATCGCGGTCGAGCTTGAACACTTTCATGCCACACCACAGGCCGATCAGCAGGGTACTGGTGACTACCAGCACCGACACGATAAGCCCCGACCAGCCGACTTCGGCAATTTCCTGCAGGCTTACCCGCAGGCCAAAAAATGCCACCGCAATGCGTAACAGGCCGCGAGCGGAAAAATTGATGCCTGCCGCCCAGCTTGCCGGTACGCCGTCACGCAGCGCGTTGCCATACAAGGCACCTGCGACGATACCCACGATCAGCGGGCTGATGCCCAGGTTGGCGATAGCGGGCAGGGCCGCCAGTTGAGTGACTGCGACCGCGAACAGCGCGACGAAAAGAATGCCATTGAGCCGCCCTCGGGTGGAGAGGGTAGGGGCAAAGGCAGGGTTGGACGGAACCGTGGCCATGTGAGTCCTCCGGAAAAGGTGTTTCGACAAGGCCTACGTTAATCTGGTTATAAGCTTATAAAAAATCGTAATTTAGGATGGCAAATATCCGAAAATCTGATAATTTTCAAAAATGACCCCAGAACAGCTGATAGCATTCGCCACGGTTGCCGAACACGGCAACATCAGCCATGCCGCTCAAGCCCTGCACCTGTCGCAGCCGGCGGTGTCCGGCCAGCTCAAGCTCTTGCAGGAGGCGTTTGGCGAACCCCTTTACCAACGTGCCGGCCGCGGCGTGCGGCTGACAGCGGCCGGTGAGCAGTTGCTGGCGCATGCCGAGCGCCTGCGCGAAACCTTCCGACAGGCGCAAGCATTGCGCGAGGCCATGCGCGGGCTGGAGCGCGGCACCGTGCGCATCGGCGCCAGTACCACGCCTGCCAGTTACCTGCTGCCTTACCTGATCGCCGATTTTCACGGGCGTTATCCGGATGTGCTGGTCAGCACCTCGCATGGCAACACGGCGGAGATCGTCGCCGCCCTGGACAGTGTTGATATTGCCCTGATCGAGGGGCCGCCCGGGCAGGAGTTGCCGTTGGGTACGCAAGTGACGCCGTGGCGCGAGGACGAGATCGTGGCGATTGTGCCCCGTGGGCATCCCCTGGCAAGCAGTGACCAGCAGACACTGGCGGCGCTCGGCACCTACCCCTTGGTACTGCGTGAAAGCGGCTCGGGTGTGCGGCAGATCGTCGAGCGGGCGTTTGCCCGTGATGGCGTGGCAATGCGAGTGGCGCTGGAGATCGCTGGCGTTGAAGGGGTAAAAGAGGCGGTCCGGGCCGGGATGGGGGTTGGCTTTGTGTCGGCGATGTCCATTCGTCATGAAGATGGGGCGCTGCACCGGCTGCAGGTTGCGCCGCAGGCGCTGGTGCGGCGTTTTTCCATTCTGTTGCCGCATGGGGCTACGCCTTCGCGGGCTGCCTCGCGGTTTCTTGAATTGTGTGTTGCCATGCAAGAGGTGGGTTGACTGTGCTGGCCTCTTCGCGGGCGTGCCCGGTCCCACAGGTTACAGCACAGATGTTGAAGACTGCGCTGTACCTGGACTGCCCGCCAAAATTTGAAAGCCTGCGCGCTGCGCTTGCTCAGCCGCTTCGCGCAATTGCGACCCTCTGACGGCGGTACTTGAGAGAGATGTTTGGGGGCTTCTGAGCAATGAGGATTGGCCAAATGGATCGGCGTCGGGGTCATTTTGCTCGTGCGATTAGCACGGTCAGGTCGTAAGTCAACACCGAACCGGTGCCGGCTACCTGCACAGCAATCGCGAGCGTGACCCAGCCGCAATCGTCTCGACGAGCGTGCTGTGAGACATTCATCACCTTTGCCGTCAGGCTGAGCCTATCTCTCGGCTTCACAGGTCGATGCATGATGAAGTTTTCAATGCGGTGCCCGGCCACGACATGCGTCACCGAAAACAGCGCATCACACAGCATTCGCTGAGCCAGTGCGAAGGTATGCACGCCGCTTGCACAATGTACGCCCAGGGGGCTGGAAAGCGCCTGAACGGGATCAGTGTGCATGTATAGCGGATCGTATTGCTTTGCGAAGGCGATGATTTCGTCTTGCGCCAACGCTTCATCTCGATGGTGTGTCCACGCCTGGCCGACAGAAAACTGCTCCCAGAACATCTCGCTGGCACTCATGGAAAGGGCCTTAAACAGGTGGGGTGACTATCCTGGATGCAGGGGCGAGAATGAAGCAATGCCCGCTTACCTCAGGTGTTGTGACCTCTCTGGGCGGTAATCCAAAACGTGTTGCAATAAAAAACAAGGGGCGTTGACACCTGGCACAGTGATATTGGTACGGTAGATCTTCTACGGGTGTGTCTGCTTTGCAAGGCAGCCTTTGGTATCGAGTTAGCAACGGAGCCCCAGATGGAGTTTTCTGCCCACAAAGGCACTACGTCGATCAGCCTCGTGCGGGACGCACTTCAAGGAGCAGAACTGCGTGGCCTGGATGTTGCTACTGTGCTCAGCCACGCGCATATTGATCCACGCCTGCTGGACCAGCGCTATGCCAGGGTACCTGCTGGTACGTTCTCCAGATTGTGGATTGCGTTAGCGGATTTGCTCGACGATGAGTTTTTTGCGGCAGACAGTCACCCTCTTCGCAGAGGTAGCTTCAAGCTGATGGCGCAATTGGCCCTCGGCTGCGACACCATTGGGCAGGCGCTCAAGCGGATTCTGGCGTTTCTCAGGACTGCTCTTGATGACATCTACGGGTCGGTGGAATGCGAGGGAGAGCATGCTGCAATTATCATTCATGATCATGGTGAGTTGCGAAGGGTGTTTTGTTACGGTGCCTGGCTGGTGCTCGTGCACGGCCTGCTTTGCTGGCTGTGCGACAGGCGCATTCCTATTGTGAAGTTATCGATGCGTCCTCCTCAGCCGGTGGACGACAGCGACTATCGAATGCGTTTCTGTGAGGAAATCGAGTGGAGGGCCGATAGAACCTCCGCTGTGTTCGAGAAGAGCTTTCTGGCGTACAAGGTTTGCCAAACGCCCGCTTCTCTTCCTGCCTTTCTAAAAGGCACGCCAAGTAACTTCCTTGTGAAATACCGTAACGACGACAGTACGAGCATTATGATCCGGCGGCGATTAAAACTGCTCTCTCCACACACGTGGCCTGAACTCGATGAGCTCGCCCGCGACTTGAGTATGTCCAGTTCCACCCTACAGCGAAGGCTCTATGCTGAGGGTTTCACCTACCAACGGCTCAAAGATAATCTAAGGCGGGATATTTCCATCAGTCTGCTGTGCCGGGCAGGTATGACGGTGGATGGCGTTGCGTCAGAGGTTGGCTTCATTGAGACCAGTGCGTTCCACAGGGCATTCAAGAAATGGACGGGTATCACCCCTGGTGCTTACAGACGCTCGTTGCGTAGCCCTCGAGGAGACTAGTCCGCTGCGCTTGGGCTGATCACCCTCTGTTCGGAGCCATCCGGTTTTCCAAAAACTGCCCGTTCCGGTCAAGCAGAATGATGCCATTGGGCATGGTTGGCGCTTGCCATAAGGCCTACGATTTTTCTCGGGCGCCGTCTAGTTGGTGCCTCTCAACTCTCCCGACTCACACGCGGAACCATGCGTACCTGTGCGTGTGGTCGAGTTGTGCCAGATCGCTATACGTATGTGGACTTCAAAAACACAACAATAAGATTGAAGGAGACACGGTATGAGTTCTTTGAATATGTACACGTTGACCGAAGAGTCGAAGTTCAACCGCTTTCATGGACTTATTCTATTCTGGTGCGTGTTGATTCTGATTATTGATGGTTACGACTTGGCAGTGGTGGGGGCTGCCCTGCCAGCCATCATGGCCGATATGCAAATTGACGCAACCAGCGCCGGGGTAATGGCTGGCTCAGCATTGTTCGGGACAATGCTGGGCGCCATTTTTTTAGGCACATTGGCAGATCGAATTGGCCGGCCGAAAATGATCGCGATGTGTGTCGCGCTGTTCAGCGTTTTCACCGCTGCGGCAGGGTTCACTGACAGCCCGCTGACCTTCAGTATCATGCGCTTTATCGCCGGCTTGGGAATTGGCGGTGTGTTGCCCATCTGTACGGCGCAGATGGGTGAGTTCTCGCCCTTGAAAGTTCGCACCCGGCTGGTGACCATCGTTTTCGCAGGCTATTCGGTGGGCGGAATTCTGGTAGCGCTGACGGGTAAACAACTGATCGAAAGCTACGGTTGGCAATACGTGTTTTACGTGGCAGTCCTGCCAGTGGTATTGATTCCTTTCATTCTCAAGACAATGCCCGACTCTATCGGCTTTATGTTGAAGCAGGGTCGACAAGACCAGTTGAAAGTCATCGCGCGTCGCCTTCGTCCTGACCTTGTGATCAAGGATGACACGCAATTCGTTGGCAATCCGCAGATTATCTCTGCTCAAGACAAGCCGGTACGAAGCCTTTTCCTGGAAGGCCGTGGATACAGCACGGTCATGATCTGGATGGCATTCATGACCGGGCTGTTCATGGTGTATGCGCTCAATTCGTGGCTCACCAAGTTGATGGCCATGGCGGGTTTCAGCCTCGGTTCAGCCCTGAATTTCGTCATCGTGTTCAACCTCGGTTCGATCTTCGGTGCAATTCTGGGTGGATGGCTTAGCGATAAATTCAGCATCAAACACGTCTTGGTGGTGTTCTATGTGGTGGGCGCGGTCGCACTCACGTTGCTGGGATATACCCGCTCCACCGAACTGCTCTTTGTCGTCGTGTTCATCGTGGGGGCCTCGACCCTTGGCACCCAGCTTCTGGCCTATGCATACGCCGGCGATTTCTATCCCTCCACCATCCGCTCGACTGGCGTCGGTTTTGCATCGGGGGTTGGTCGCGTCGGGGCGATTGTCGCACCTGTTTTGATTGGTGCCTTGGTGTCGATGGCGTTGCCGCTGGAGCAGAACTTCATGGCAATCGCGCTCGCCGGCCTGGTAGGGGCTGTTGCAGTGACCATGATCAACCAATCCCGCTCTGACTCGGCTGTAGTGAGGAAGAAGGCCACGGTTGCGCACGAGTTGACCTGACCGTAATTCTGAGAGACAGGTGCCAAGTATGCTTATTGATCGCTTGCGCGAATCACCGGTAGGTTCGGACGAAGCAGCCCGTTTGATCGACTGGGCAATTGTCTCACGTCGGAGCATCAGGTCGTTCCTCCCAACCCCAGTTCCGCTAGAGGAAATCGAAGCGATGCTGAACGTTGCTCGCTTTAGCGCAACAGGCGTCAACCTGCAGCCCTGGAATGTGCATGTTGTTACCGGTGATATGAAGGCACGGTTGTCCGCAGCACTTGCTGAGGTTGATGACCATCCGGCTGATGACCAACGCTTTTCTGATCCCTACGCGTATTACCCCAGGGAGTGGACGTCTCCCTACATCGAGCGGCGCAGGGAGGTAGGGTGGGGGCTCTATAGTTTGTTGGGCATCAGTCGAAGCGATAAACAAAGGATGCATGAGCAACACGGCCGGAATTATCGCTTCTTCGGGGCGCCTGTTGGCCTGTTCTTCACGATTGACCGCGTGCTTCAGGAAGGGAGCCTGCTGGATTATGGCATGTTCCTGCAAAGCCTCATGATTGCCGCACGGGGAAGAGGCTTGCACACCTGCCCACAGGCAGCATTCCTTAAATATCACAGCATCATCACTGAAATGCTGGAAATACCGAAGAGCCAAATGCTCGTCTGTGGGATGAGCTTGGGTTATGCCGATGATGGCAGCATTGAGAACACGTTGGTTACTGGCCGTGAGCCCGTGCGTGCATTCACTACCTTTCACTCAGAATAAAAACTGGCGTGCACCCTGTGCAAGTTTGGCGTCGGACAGGTGATGCTGTTTCGATCATTCCGCTAAAGCGGGCCTTAACCCATTTGTAGAACTGGCATTGCATGGGGCGCTTAGCGGCGGACCATGCTCAAGCACACAACAAGAACAAGGTGCCTGTGATGTCTATTGCTTTTAAAAAAACGTTGGCTTGTTCAGCAACACTGCTAGTCGCGCCTTATGCTTCTGCCGCGTTCGTGGAAGACTTCAAAGGCAGCCTTGAGCTCCGGAACTTTTACTATAATCGGGATTTTCGCAATGATGGCGCCACTCAGTCCAAGCGCGATGAGTGGGCGCAAGGTTTTATCTTGAACCTGCAATCCGGTTTTACAGAAGGGCCAGTGGGCTTCGGTATTGATGCGATGGGCTTGCTGGGGGTGAAGCTTGATTCCAGCCCGGACAGAACGGGATCAGGGCTGCTGGCCTACGATTCCAACAGGCAGGTTGAGGATGAATACGGTAAGTTCGTGGCCACCGCCAAAGCGAGGATGGGTAAGACGGAGTTGAGGATAGGGGGGGTAAACCCTCTGATGCCTCTACTCTGGAGTAATAACAGCCGCTTGCTGCCTCAGGTCTTTCGCGGTGGTTCGCTGACCGTCAACGATATCGATAAATTGACGGTAACGGCTACAAGAGTCAACGCAGTGAAGCAGCGTAATTCCACCGATTTCGAATCACTCACAGCCACTGGCTATGCCCCGGTTGAGGCGGACCACTACAACTACCTGGCATTTGACTTCAAGCCTGCGAAGGACATGACCTTCAGTTTGCACGCCGCCGAACTTGAAGATCTCTATAAATCCTACTTCGCCGGCATTAAAGTCATCAAGCCGTTGTGGGAAGGCAATGTGATCGCGGATGTTCGCGTGTTCGATGCCAGCGAGACGGGCTCCAAAAAACTGGGTGAGGTGGATAACAGAACGCTGAGCAGCTACTTCGCCTACAGCATCAAGGGACACACCATCGGTGGCGGTTACCAGAAGGCCTGGGGCGACACCTCGTTTGCGTTCGTGAACGGCACGGATACCTATCTGTTCGGCGAATCGCTGGTCAGTACATTCACTGCCCCTGAGGAGCGAGTGTGGTTCGCAAGGTACGACTTTGATTTCGCCGCGTTGGGTGTACCGGGCTTGCTGTTCACCACTCGGTACATGAAAGGTGATGATGTCAATCCTGATCTGCTGACCAGCCGCCAAGCTGCTTCACTCCGCCTCAACGGGGAGGATGGCAAAGAATGGGAGCGGGTCACTGATATCTCTTATGTTATTCAGAGTGGTCCGGCGAAGGGTGTTTCGTTCCAGTGGCGTAACTCCACGAACCGCTCGACCTACGCTGACAGCGCTAATGAAAATCGCCTGATCATGCGCTACACCTTCAACTTCTAAATAGCGAAACGGGCCGGCCTTCTGAAGCCGGCCCATTTTTCGCCATTTATTCCCAATCGAAGGGTTCGCTGTTTTCCGCCTGAATTGCACCAGGCGTTCGGACGCCTGCACCCAGCCGTTTCATCTTTTGCTACGAAAGGCCAGTACCGATTAAGCCACTGCTGCCAGCTTGGCGCTGGTCTGCCGACGACGGTAGGCACTGTCTCGGCTCGCCAGCCACCAGTACAGCGGCGAGGTGATCGCCAACCCTACCAGCCACGACAGGTCAGCCCCGTTGATGTGCTCGGAAATCGGCCCGACGTACAGCGGGGTGTTCATGAACGGTATCTGCACCACGATACCCACAGCGTAGGCGATCAGTGCCTGCGGGTTGTAGCGCCCATAGATCCCACCATCGACCTGGAAGATCGACTGGATGTCGTAGTCACCTTTGTGAATGGCGTAGAAGTCGATCAGGTTGATCGCCGTCCACGGCACCAGCACCACCAGCAGTACCAGCACCATGTCAACGAAGTGGCCGATGAAGTCTGCCGAAGCGAACACCGCTACCACGCAGCAGGCCGACAGCACGATCAGCGACAGCACTGCCCGGCTTTTGGCGGTGGGGATCCAGCGATAGGCGAACGTTTGCACCAGGGTGATGATCGACAGCACCGCGCCATACAGGTTGAGAGCGTTATGGCTGATCACGCTGAGCAGGAACAGCACCAGCATGATCGGGCCGAGCGTACCGGTGGCCAGCTTGACCGCGTCCATGGTGTCCATGCCGGCTGGGATCGCCAGCACGGCCACGGCGCCGAAGATGAACGACAGGCTTGAGCCCAGGGCCGAACCCAGGTAAGTGGTCCAGAAGGTCGAGCTGACTTTGACATCTGCCGGCAGGTAGCGCGAGTAGTCCGACACATAGGGCGCAAAGGCGATTTGCCACAACGCCGCCAGCGACACGGTGGCCAGCCAGCCGGCCAGGTTGAAGCTGCCACGGGTGAGGAAATCGTCGCTTTGTACATGGGTGAAGATGTAGCCGAAGCCGACCACGATACCGATACCCAGTACCCAGGTGCCAATGCGATTGAGCACGTGGATGAAGCGGTAGCCGATAATGCCGATGATGCCTGAACCCAGCGCCCCGATGACGATGCCCACCGGTACCGGAACGGCGTCGACCACGCCATGCAGGGACTTGCCGGCAAGGACGATGTTGGATGCGAAGAAGCCGATGTACATGACGCCGGCGATCACCACCACCAGCAGCGCACCGAGGGTGCCGAACTGGGCGCGGCTCTGGATCATCTGCGGAATGCCCATTTGCGGGCCCTGGGCCGAGTGCAGGGCCATCAGCACCCCGCCGACCAGGTGGCCGACAAGGATGGCGACGATGCCCCATACCAGGTTCAGGTGGAACAGTTGCACACCCAGCGCGCCGGTGACGATGGGCAACGGCGCGATGTTGCCGCCGAACCAGAGTGTGAACAGATCCCTTACCTTTCCATGGCGGTCTTGCGGGGGCACGTAGCCGATCGTGTGTTTTTCTATCAGGGGTGCCGAATTGGCTGCACTGGTCATGACTGACTCCAAGGCAAGGTAGGGCATTGGGAACTGCCCGGGGGCGTGCCGGCGGTGGGCGACGCGTTCTTGTTGGAGCGATGATGAGGGGCGCGGGGATAACGAGAAATTAGTAAATATGTACCCATAAGCGTTAAAAAAACTAAGGCTGACAAAAGCTTAAGCGGGTGACGGTAGCAAGGAGAGTGCCAGCTGGCTGAAGGCCTTGGGGTAGAGGGACGGCGGGGGTGGCAACCGGATCACGGTGGGCTGGGTTGGTGCGATGTGCGCGTTTTCAGGGCAGATGAAAGGTTGCCTGGGCCGGCCTCTTCGCGGGTAAACCCGCTCCTACAGCAGGCGCGGGTTTACCCGCGAAGGGGCCGGCACAAGAGGAAACAGCTACATGGGGAGCAACCGATCCTGAATCACTTCCTTCATCACCAAGGTCGAGCTCAAGCGTCTCACATTGGGAATACTGGTCAGGTGCTCGTCATACAGCTTCTGAAACGCCGGCAGGTCCTTGGCTACCACATGCAGCAGGTAATCCGGGTCGCCGAACAGCCGCTGCGCTTCGACAATCTGCGGGATCTGCGCCAGTGCCGTTTCAAAGTCCGCCACCGGCTGGCGGGTTACCTCGCGTAGCGTCACGAATACCAGCGCGGCAAAGTTCAGCCCAAGGGCGCTCGGTGCCAGCCGTGCGTGATAGCCCAGAATGGCTCCGGACTCTTCCAGTGCCTTCAAGCGCCGATGGCAGGGTGACAGGCTGAGCCCCACGCGGTCGGCCAGTTCGGTTACCGACAGGCGCCCGTCTTTTTGCAGCTCGGCAAGGATTTTTCGATCAGTTCTATCCATTGGGAAGAATCTTCCAATTCATGAATGCCAAGGGGAAATATACGAAAGAATATCCCCGAGCGAAATCCGTAATCTTTCGACATCCCAATGCAGTAGATAAGGAAGATTCAAGTGGCTATCAGTGTGCTGACGGCGTTCTGGGCTGTGTCGATGCTGTTCGTGATTACCCCGGGTGCAGATTGGGCCTATGCCATCTCTGCAGGCATGCGCGGTCGCTGGGTGATGCCAGCGGTGGCGGGGATGTTGTCGGGGCATTTCCTGGCCACGCTGGTGGTGGCGGCCGGGGTTGGCAGCCTGCTGGCTGGTCACCCGTTGGCGCTGACCTTGCTGACCCTGGCGGGGTGCACCTATTTGCTGTGGCTGGGCGGTAACCTGTTGCTCAGCCCGTCCTTGCCGGCGGCCGGGCAGGGCGGCGCGGGGGAGTCGGGCTCGCGCTGGGCGTTGAAGGGTTTTTGCGTCAGCGGCCTGAACCCCAAGGTATTCCTGCTGTTCCTGGCCCTGCTGCCGCAGTTCACCGACCCGCAGTCGAGCTGGCCCGTACCGTTGCAGATCTTGTTGCTGGGGCTGGTCCACCTGTGCAGTTCGCTGGTGATCTACACGCTGGTCGGCTATGGCGCCAAAGCGGTGCTGAGCACCCGGCCGGGGGCGGCAAAGCTGGTCGGGCGGGTGTCGGGGATGGCGATGATTACCGTGGCCCTGGGCTTGATAGCCGGGCAAATGACCTGAATTTACCGGTTCAGAATGACTTCAGATACACTCGCTGCACCCTCATGCACAACCAGGAAGTGCGCCATGCCCGAAACCTCGCAACTGCTCACGTTCGCCCTGATTTGCCTCGGCATGGTCCTGACCCCAGGGCCGAACATGATCTACCTGATTTCCCGCTCGATCTGCCAGGGCCGCCAAGCCGGGTTGATTTCGCTTGGCGGTGTGGCTCTGGGCTTCGTCATCTACATGTTCTGCGCGGCAATGGGCATCACGGCGCTGGTGATGGCAGTACCCTTTGCCTACGACGCGCTGCGCATCGGTGGGGCGCTGTACCTGTTGTACCTGGCCTGGCAGGCGCTGCGGCCGGGTGGCCAATCGCCGTTCCAGCTCCGTGAACTGCCCGCCGACAGCCCGCGGCGGCTATTCACCATGGGGTTTGCCACCAGCCTGCTCAACCCCAAGATTGCCGTCATGTACCTGTCGCTTATGCCGCAATTCATCGAACCGGGTCACGGCAGCGTGCTGTTGCAGTCGCTGGTGCTGGGTTCGACGCAGATCGCCATCAGCGTTACGGTCAACGCGCTGATTGCGATCATGGCCGGCTCCATCGCCGTGTTCCTGGCTGGCAGGCCACTGTGGCAACAGGTTCAGCGTTGGTTGATGGGAACGGTGCTGGCGGGGCTGGCGGTGCGCATGCTGGCAGAAGGGCGCCGTTGATCGTCCATTGCGACAAGTATCAGTGGCCGAGTACTTGCCCGAGCATCTGGCACACCTGTTCTGCCGAGTAGGGTTTGGCCAGGAAGGTGAACCCTTGGTGCCCGCCTTCGGCAATCGCATCGCTAAAGCCCGAAGTAAGGATCACCGGCAACTGCGGGCGCTGGCGGCGAAGTTCGCGGGCCAGTGCCAAGCCACCCATGCCGGGCATGACCACATCGGAAAACACCGCATCAAAATCACCTGCCGGGCCAGTCAACTGCGCCAGCGCTTCTTCTGCCGAACGCGCATAGCTGATTTGGTAGCCGTGGTCCTCGAGGAACTGAGCCGTGAAGCTGCCCAGGTCGGGATTGTCTTCTACCACCAGTATTCGTCGCCGCTCGCCCTGTACCTGCGGCTGGCTGCCGGCCGAGGCGTCTTCGGGCAAGGCCGCAGGTGAGTCCTCCTGCGGCAGGTACAGGGTAAAGGTGGTGCCCTGGCCGGGGATGCTGTTCACCTGTACATCGCCCCCGGATTGCTTGGCGAAACCGAACACCTGCGACAACCCGAGCCCGGTACCTTCACCCGGGGCCTTGGTGGTGAAGAACGGGTCGAAGATGCGCTCCAGCAACTCGCTGGC
Organism: Pseudomonas sp. CGJS7; assembly: GCF_036961695.1. Lineage (NCBI taxonomy): Bacteria > Pseudomonadati > Pseudomonadota > Gammaproteobacteria > Pseudomonadales > Pseudomonadaceae > Pseudomonas > Pseudomonas sp. CGJS7. Next base: position 11,601 of record NZ_JBAMDI010000092.1, read on the forward strand.
AATACCGACTCCGCTGTCGCTCACCGATATCGCCGCGAACGGGCCAGGCAGCGAAGGCTGACCGCGCAAGGCAGGCAGGCACTGGTCGGCCTGCAGGCGCAGCTGCAAGGCACCTTCGCCTGCCATGGCATCGCGGCCATTGAGCATCAGGTTGATCACCGCGGTCTCCAACTGGCTGAGGTCGGCGCGGATGTGGCAGGGCGCTTGCGGTAACTGCAGCTCGACCCGGATGCGCGCGCCAGTGACGGTGTCGAGCATGTCGGCCATGGCCTCCAGCCGAGGCCCGGCCTCGAACACCTGTGGGCTGAGGGCCTGGCGGCGGGCGAAGGCCAGTAGCTGGCCGGTCAGTTTGGCACCACGGTCGACCGTGTCGGACATGGTCTTGAGGTAGCGCTCGCGGCGCTCCTCGGCCAGGTTGGGGCGCTGCAGGAAGTGCAGCGACGAGCGGATGATGGTCAGCAGGTTATTGAAGTCGTGGGCTACGCCGCCGGTCAGCTGGCCAATGGCTTCCAGCTTCTGGGCTTGGCGCAGTACGGCCTCGGTGTGCAGCAACTGAGTGGTGCGTTCTTCGACGCGATGTTCCAAGGTGGTGTTGAGCGCTTCCAGGGCCGCCATCGCTTCGCGCACTTCGGCATGGGCCTGGGCCCGTTGTATATGTGCCCAGCATCGCTCGGTCACTTCGCTGATCAGTGTTTGCTCGTAGTCGGTCCATGCCCGGGGTACGCGGTCGTGAATCGCCATCAGCGCGGTCAGCCTGCCACCCTTGATCAGTGGCATGCAGATGGTGGCCGTAATGCCGATGGCCTGAAAAGTCGCCGCCTCGTCAGCGGCCAGTTCGCGCAGGTTGTCATTGATCACCAGGGCCAGGCCGCTGCGCAGGCGGCTGACAGCCAGGCGGCCGAAGTCATGCAGGTGATAGTGGCCCACCAGGCGTGGTGAACCGGGGGTCACCGCATCGCCGCAAATGGTGAAACCGTCCTCGTCGGGGTCCATCACCGCATAGGCGCAGCTGGACAGGCCAAGGTGCTCGACCAGCATGCGGGTGGTGATGGCCATGATCTGGTCCGGGTCGGTTGCCTCGGTCACGGCTCGCCCGAGGGCATCGAGAAAGTTCAGGCGTTGGTTGGTGACCACGCTGGCGGTGGTTTCGGTGACCGTGTCGAGCATGCCCAGAATCTCGCCATCATGGCCGCGAATCGGGCTGTAGCAGAAGGTGAAATAGGCCCGCTCCAAACCTCCGTTGCGGTCGATCATCAGCGGGAAGTCTTCGATGTACACCGCTTCACCGGCCAACGCACGGTCCGCCATGCTGCTGATTTCATCCCAGGCTTCGTGCCACACGTCGCGGAAGGGGATGCCCAAGGCCAGGGGCTTGCGACCGAGAATCGGCGTGAACGCATCGTTGTACAGGGTGATCAAGTCCGGGCCCCACAGCACGGCCTGCGGAAAGCGCGAGGCCAGGCACAGAGACATCGTGGTTTTCAGGGCGTCGGGCCAATGTTCCAGCGGGCCCAGGGGAGTGCTGGCCCAGTCGTGGTTGCGGATGCGTTCGGCCATTTGCCCGCCGCCGTCTAGCCATCTAGCCATGTGCTTTGCCGGTCCTCTTTCTCAAGGCCCTTAGGGTGCACCGAGAATAGACCGTTGGCGAGGGTTTTGTGAGGGGCTGTGCCACTGCACGAGCCTCTGCCACTGCGCGATCCGGGGGAGTGCAGATTCACCCGCGAAGAGGCCGGACAGGCTAGCGCATGAAGTGCACTTTGCCGGTGTCATCATTGCCCATGTAAATGCCATACACCCCGGCCTGCCGCTCGAGGATGTAGCGCTCGAGAATTTGCCGGATAGCCGGGTAGTAGATCTCATCCCAGGGGATTTCATCCGGTTCGAAGAACTTGTACGCCAGCGTCTCCGGCCCGTACTGCCCGGTCTCTTCGGTAACGATGGCACGGAAGATGATGTACACCTCGCTGATCTTTGGCACGCTGAAGATCGAATACGGCGAGACGATGTCCGCACGTACGCCGCTTTCTTCCCATACCTCGCGCAGCGCCGCCTGTTCGGTGGTTTCGCCAGCCTCCATGAACCCGGCAGGCAAGGTCCAGGTGCCGGGGCGAGGGGGGATGGCGCGCTGGCACAGCAGGTACTTTCCATCGCGCTCGATGATGCAGCCGGCGATGATCTTGGGGTTGATGTAATGGATGTAGCCGCAGCCGGTGCAATGCAGGCGTTCGTGGGTATCGCCTGTGGGAACGCCCCGGGCCAGTTCCTTGGTGCAGTGCGGGCAGTAGCGCGGGGCATTGGGCATGATCAGCGACCTATGCGGGGTTCCTTCAGGGCCAAGGGTTCGACAATGTCGCGCACCTTGGCGTTGTCATCCTGCTTCTGGCGCAGGTAGTCCAGGGCCACCTTGGCTGCGGCGCGGACGTGGTCGACCGAGGCCTGGTGGGCCACCAGCGGGTCGCCGCCCTTGATGGCCTCGACGATCTTTTCCATTTCGCGGTTGCTGGCGCCGCGGCGGTTTTCCTGCGATACCGAGGTGGCGCGCAGGTAGCTGATGCGTGCTTGCAACTGGCGCAACTGCTGGGCCGCCACCTGGTTGCCAGAGCCTTCCAGCAGCACATCGTAGAAACCTTGTACCGAGTCCAGCACCTGTTGCAACTCGCCTTCTTCCAGTGCTTCGCGGTTCACTTCCAGCGCGCGTTCCAGCGCACGGATGTCCTTGGCCTTGGCGTTGAGGGTGAACAGTTGCACGATCAGGCCTTCGAGCACACAGCGCAGCTCATAGATGTCACGTGCATCTTCCAGGGTGATGATGGCCACGCGCGGGCCTTTGGCGTCGGCGAACTCGACCAGGCCTTCGGACTCCAGGTGACGCAGCGCTTCACGTACCGAAGTGCGGCTGACGCCGAGGCGGTCGCACAGGTCGCGCTCGACCAGGCGGTCGCCGGGCAACAGGTGAAAGTTCATGATTGCGGTGCGCAGCTTGTCGAGCACGATTTCGCGCAGAGTAACGGGGTTGCGGTTGACCTTGAAGCTGTCGTCGAGTGGCTGGCGTTTCATCAGGTGCGCTCTTTATGAGGCTGTTGCGCCAACATTGCGGAATGCCCCGAACCGAGGCTTTCCATGCAGTGGTTCGAACAGCCCGTTGTTAACGGGTTGGCTCCGCATCGGCTTCGGCAAACGCTTCACGGGCCAGGCGGAAACTGTCCACCGCCGCGGGTACGCCGCAATAAATGCCGACCTGGAGCAGGATTTCGCGAATCTGTTCACGGCTCAGCCCATTGCGCAGGGCACCGCGAATGTGCAACTTGAGCTCGTGGGGCCTGTTGAGCGCGGAAATCATGGCCAAGTTTATCATGCTGCGCTCTTTCAGCGACAAGCCTTCGCGGCCCCAGACGTGACCCCAGCAATACTCGGTGACCAGCTCCTGCAACGGTTTGGTGAATTCATCTGCGTTCTGGATCGAGCGGTTGACGTAGTCCTCGCCCAGTACCTGGGTGCGGATTTTCAGGCCCTTTTCGTACTTTTCATTGCTCATGTGCAGTACTCCGGCATAAAAAAGGGGCCGCAACCGAGGGTGAGACGATTAGCGCGACCCCTGAAAACAGGGGCATCGGTGTTGGCTTCTTCGCGGGCTTGCCCGCTCCCACAGCTTCCGGAATCTGTGCGATACCTGTGGGAGCGGGCGAGCCCGCGAAGAGGCCAACACCGACTTCAGGATGTATCAGCCAAGCGGCGGCAGGGCGCCGAGCTTGCCCTTGTGGTACACCATCGGGGTCATCGGCTGCTCAGGCAACACCAGGTTCTTCACCGCGCCGACAATGATCGCGTGGTCACCGCCGTCGTACTCGCGCCACAATTCGCACTCGATGATCGCCGTGGCCTTGGCCAGCAGAGGGTTGCCCAGCTCGCTCAGGTGCCATTCGACGCCCTTGGCCTTGTCCTTGCCCTTGCCTGCGAAGGCATAGGCTTCGGCGGTCTGGTCGGCGGACAGCAGGTGGATGGCGAACTGCTTGCTGTCGCGCAGGATCGGGTAGGTGTCGGAGGCATAGTTGGGGCAGAACAGCACCAGCGCCGGGTCGATCGACAGCGCGCTGAACGCACTGGCGGTAATGCCGACGATGCCGCCGTCGGCGTCCAGGGTGGTCACTACCGTGACGCCTGACGGGAAGGAGCCCATCACGTCTTTGTAGATGCCGGGTTCGATCATCTCGTGTTCCTCCTAGCGCATCACGAACGGGTCGGGCATCGGCGCGGTGGACAAGTTGATCCACACGGTCTTCAGCTCGGTATAGGCCAGCACCGAATCGATGCCGCTCTCACGGCCGTAGCCGCTGTTCTTGAAACCACCTATCGGTGCCATGGCCGACACGGCGCGGTAGGTGTTGACCCAGATGATCCCCGAACGCACGTCGCGGGCCAGGCGGTGGGCACGGCCCAGATCGCGCGTCCAGATGCCGGCAGCCAGACCGAATTGCGAGTCGTTGGCCATGGCCAGGGCTTCTTCTTCGGTCTTGAAGCGAATTACTGCGGCGACCGGGCCGAACACTTCTTCCTGCATGATGGTCATCGCGTTGCTGTCGCACTCGAACAGGGTCGGCTCGTAGAACCAGCCGTCACCTTCAACGTCGGCACGCTTTCCGCCCATGTGCAGTTTGGCGCCTTCGGCCTTGGCCGCAGCCACCAGGCCTTCGACGACTGCCAGCTGTTGCGCGGTGGCCATCGGGCCCATTTCGCTGGCGTCGTCCTGCGGGTTGCCGATGCGGATGCGCTTGGCGCGGGCAATCAGGCGCTCGACGAACACGTCGAAGATTTCATCCTGCACCAGCAGGCGCGAACCGGCCACGCAGCTTTGCCCGGACGCGGCATAGATGCCGGCCACGGCGCCATTGATGGCGCTGTCCAGGTCGGCGTCGGCGAAGATGATGTTCGGCGACTTGCCGCCCAGTTCCAGCGACAGCTTGGCGAAGTTTTCGGCACTGCTGCGCACCACGTGGCGGGCGGTGGCGGCACCGCCGGTGAAGGCGATCTTGCGCACCAGCGGGTGGCGGGTCAGCGCCGCGCCGGTGCTGGGGCCGTAGCCGGTGACCACGTTGACCACACCGGCCGGGAAGCCGGCCTCAAGGGCCAGTCGGGCCAGCTCGAGGATGGTCGCCGAGGCGTGCTCGGACGGTTTGAGCACGATGGTGTTGCCGGCAGCCAGGGCAGGGGCCAGCTTGATCGCGGTGAGGTACAGCGGGCTGTTCCACGGGATGATCCCGGCAACCACGCCGATCGGCTCGTGCACGGTGTAGGCGAACAGGTCGGGTTTGTCCAGCGGCAGGGTACCGCCTTCGAGCTTGTCGGCCAGGCCCGCAGTGTAGTGGAAGAACTCCGGCAGATAGCCGACCTGGCCGCGGGTTTCGCGGATCAGCTTGCCGTTGTCACGGCTTTCCAGCAGGGCCAGGTGCTCCTTGTTCTCGGCAATCAGGTCACCCAGGCGACGCAGCAGCTTGCCGCGGGCGGTGGCGGTGATGCTGCGCCACGCCTTGCTGTCGAAAGCACGCTGGGCGGCCTGAACGGCCAGCTCCACATCGGCTTCATCGGCGTCGGGCAGTTGCGCCCAGGCCTGGGCGGTGGCCGGGTTGAGGCTGTCGAAGGTCTTGCCGCTCTGGGCATCGCGCCATTGGCCGTCGATGCACATCTGGAAACGAACGAGGGTCATGCAACAATCCCCTTGGCGGATTCGGTGAGGGTGCGGGCTTGGGTGAGGAAGTCCAGCAGCATCTTGTTGACTTCACGCGGTGCTTCCACCGGCATCATATGCCGTTGCTCGGCGAGGACCACACTGCGTGCGCCAGGAATGCAGGCGGCGAGCTGGCGGGTCATGGCCGGGGTGGAGCCCGAGTCGAGTTCGCCGGTGGCGATCAGCGTCGGCACCTGGATACTGCCCAAGTCGTCGGCGCGGTACATGTCCTGAGTGGCGAACAGCGAATAAGTGGTGTGGTAGCCCTGCGGGTCGTTGCTCGCCAGCACCTGGCGAATTGCGGCGACCTGCGCAGGGTTGGCAGCCTTGTATTCACGGCTGAACCAGCGGTCCAGGGCAGCATCGACGTTGGCGTCGGGGCCCAGCTCCGCCGCCTGGGCGGCACGCGCGATCACCCCGGCACTCTGCTCGGGGGTGCGGTTGAACACGCTGTTGAGCACAACCAGTGCAGCCAGGCACTGCGGGTAATTGAGGGCGAATGCACGAGCAACCAGGCCGCCCATGGAGAAGCCGATTACGGTGGCTTGTGCAATTTGCAGGTGGTCAAGCAGTTCGGCGAGCTGGTCGGCATAGCCTTCCAGCGGTGTGTCGGCAGCCGGTACGCGGCTTTGACCGTGGCCGAGCATGTCGTAGGCGATGACGCGGTAGTCGTTGGCCAGGCCAACGAACTGACCGCCCCACATTTCCTTGTTCAGGCCCACGCCGTGGATCAGTACCACGGGTTGGCCTTGGCCGACATCCAGATAGCTGGTGCCGGCAGGTGTGCGTTCAGCGACAGGCTGAATCATGGAGGGCGCTCCTTGAAGGTCGGGCGCGGCGGGTAAGCACGCCACGCCCCGGCCCGTCTTGGTTGTTGTTATTGAGCGTTGGCTTTTTCGGCAGCCAGTTCTTCCAGGTCGATGTAACGGTTGCCGATGCGCGGGTGCAGGCGGCCGCCATCGGCTGCGCCCAGGACCACGACGATTTCATCGGCACGCGGGGCGTCTTCGATCTGCATTTCCAGGGTGATGTAGTGCGAACGCAGGCCTTCGTCGTCCTTCTGCATCATCGGGATCTGGATCGAAGTGCCTGGGCCGCCGCGCTTGTTGGTGAAGCTCAGGTAGCTCTTGGCCTGAACTGCCTCGCGGTAGTGGTTGCCGAAGCGCAGGGTATGGATCACGGCCGAGGCGTGCTCGATTTCGCCATCAGCGCCGACGACGGCGGCTTTACCGTAGGCCTCGATCTTGTCGGCGCCGCCAATGGCAGCAGTCAGGCGCTCGACCATCAGGGCACCCAGCTCCGAGCAGTTGGCGCGAATTTCCGGCTTCAGATCTTCAACGAAACCGCGACCGGCCCATGGGTTCTTGATCACGACGGCCAGGCCGACCATGGTCACCGGCTTGTCAGTGGCCTTGCCGCCTTCGATGCGGGTCTCTTCGGAGTAGGTGACGATCTTGCGGATTTCGAAACTCATGGGTGGCTCCTGGTGAGGGTTATCAGCTCTTGTTGTCTGATGGTATACCATAATATTTGTTGTGCAAGAGGTGTCAGGAAATTTCTCTTGCCGGGGGACGAAAGGTGGCCTGATGCCTTGATTTCTCTGTTGTCTGTACTGGCCTCTTCGCGGGCTTGCCCGCTCCCACAGGGACTGCACAGGTTTCAAAAAAAAGCCCGCTCACGCAGGCCGAAGGGGCCCACGGGAGCGGGCGCGTCCCGCAATGATTCAGGCAATGGGAATTCAGGCGAACGCCGGCACCACTTCCTTGATGAACAGCTCGAGCGACTTTTTCTTCTCGGCGTGGGGCAAGCTGTTGTCGCACCAGAAGCTGAACTCGTCGACGCCCAGTTCCTGGTAGTACTTGATGCGTGCGATGATCTCTTCCGGCGTGCCGATCATGGTGTTCTTGCGGATGTTCTCCAGCTGGAACGCCGGCACTTCGGCGAACTTCGACTCCGGGCTCGGCTCCAGGAAGCCATTCACCGGGGTCGTCTTGTTGCCGAACCAGGCATCGAAGGTGCGGTAGAAGCGCGAGATCGCCTGGGCACCGACCTTCCAGCCTTCCGGGTCGGACGGGCTGTGCACGTGGGTGTGGCGCAGCACCATCAGTTGCGGGCGCGGCACGTCCGGGTTGTTGTCCAGGGCGGCCTGGAACTTGTTCTTCAGGTCCAGCACTTCTTCGTCACCCTTCATCAGCGGGGTGACCATGACATTGCAACCATTGGCAACGGCGAAGTTGTGCGAGTCCGGGTCGCGGGCGGCGATCCACATGGGCGGCGTGGCGTTGAACGGCTTCGGTACGCTGGTGGAGGTCGGGAACTTGTAGACTTCACCGTCGTGGGCGTAGTCGCCTTCCCACAGCTTGCGCACCACCGGCACCATCTCGCGCAGCGCCTTGCCGCCGTCGGTGGCCGGCATGCCACCTGCCATGCGGTCGAACTCGAACTGGTAGGCACCGCGGGCCAGGCCCACCTCCATGCGGCCGTTGCTGATCACGTCGAGCAGGGCGCATTCGCCAGCGACGCGGATCGGGTTCCAGAATGGCGCGATGATGGTGCCGGCGCCCAGGCGGATCTTCTCGGTGCGCGCGGCCAGGTAGGCCAGCAGCGGCATCGGGCTTGGCGAAATCGTGTATTCCATGGCGTGGTGTTCACCGATCCACACGGTGCTGAAACCGCCGTCTTCGGCCATCAGGGTCAGTTCGGTCAGGTCTTCGAACAGCTGGCGGTGGCTGACCTGTTCATCCCAACGTTCCATGTGCACGAACAACGAAAATTTCATGGGTTTTTCCTCAACGCTTGTTATTGCCCGTCAGTCAATCGGGCTTCAATGTGGGAGCGGGCTGCGTCCAACTGCAGGCTTCAGGCAAAGGCCGGCAGGCTGGCCATCTTGCCGCGGCAGTACACCATGGGCCGTGGTGCTTCTGCCGGGACGATCAGGTTGTGCACCTTGCCGACCATGATGGCGTGGTCGCCACCTTCATATTCACGCCACAGTTCGCATTCGATGACGGCGGTGGCGCCGGCCAGGATCGGATTGCCCAGTTCACTCAGGCTCCACTCGATACCGCTGGCCTTGTCCTTGCCCTTCCTGGCGAACGCGTAGGCTTCTGCCTGCTGTTCACCCGAGAGCAGATGAATGGCAAAGCGCTTCTGCTTGATCAGTACCGGGTAGGAGTCGGAGGTGTAGTTGGGGCAGAACAGCACCAGTGGCGGGTCCATCGACAGTGAGGAGAAGGCGCTGGCGGTCAGGCCGACGACCGAGCCGTCGTCGTCCTGGGTGGTGATGACGGTAACGCCGGACGGGAAGGAGCCCAGAACGTTCTTGTAGACAGTTGCGTCGATCATCGGGAGTACCTCTGAAGGGCTGCGGTGGTCCGCGGTTTTTATCGTTGATGTGTCTGATGGTATACCGTAATACCTATTTTGCAAGCGGAATTTTCAACCCTAGGTTTTCGCGATGAACGGCCAAAAGCCACGAAAACCGTGGCCTTGAGCGGTGAGGCGGTTTGTCGCAGGGGTTTCGCAAGCGGATCAGTGGCCGTTTTTTCATGCGGATCAGTGTTGTCAAAAGTTTGGAATACCATAATATGGTCCGCAGCTGAGAGGCCGCCTAGATGCGGTTTCCTTACAAAGATAAAAACGACCTTTCGAGCTGAAAACCATGTCCCAACCGTCGTCGCAACACCAGTTTGTCGAGAATCACACGGTCGATTACGTTCCACCTGCCGAGCGCCACGGGAAGGCGCGCGACCTGTTCACCCTCTGGTTCAGTACCAACATTGCACCACTGCCCATCGTCACCGGTGCCATGGTGGTCCAGGTGTTCCACCTGAACCTGTTGTGGGGGTTGATAGCCATCGTCCTGGGCCATCTGGTCGGGGGCGTGGTCATCGCCCTGGCCTCTGCGCAGGGGCCGCAGCTGGGCATTCCACAAATGGTGCAAAGCCGTGGCCAGTTCGGCCGTTACGGTGCCTTGCTGATCGTGTTCTTCACCGCGCTGATCTATGTCGGCTTCTTTATTTCCAACATTGTCCTGGCAGGCAAGACCATCCACGGCATCGCCCCGAGCGTGCCGATGCCTGGCGCGATCGTGATAGGCGCCCTGAGCGCTACTGCCATCGGCGTGATCGGCTATCGTTTCATCCACATTCTCAACCGCATCGGTACCTGGGTGATGGGTTCGGCTTTGCTGGCCGGTTTCATCATGATGTTCATCCAGGACCTGCCGGCAGACTTCTTCAGCCGCGGCGCATTCAACCTGTCGGGCTTTATCGCCACCGTGTCGCTGGGCACCATCTGGCAGATCAGCTTCTCGCCGTACACGTCAGACTATTCGCGCTATCTGCCGCGTGAAGTGGGCATTGCCAAACCGTTCTGGGCTACCTACCTGGGCGCCACCCTGGGCACCATCCTGTGCTTCAGCTTTGGTGCAGTGGCCGTGTTGTGCGTCCCGCAAGGCACCGACGCAATGGACGCGGTGAAGCAGGCTACCGGCTGGCTGGGCCCGATCCTGATGGTGCTGTTCCTGCTCAACATCATCAGCCACAACGCCCTCAACCTGTATGGCGCGGTGCTGTCGATCGTGACCGCAATCCAGACCTTCGTGGCCGAGTGGACGCCGAGCGTCAAGGTACGGGTGATCCTGGCCTCGGTCATTCTGGTGGGCTGCGGGATGGTGGCACTGAATGCCTCGGCCGACTTCATAGGTCAGTTCATCGGCCTGATCCTGGCGCTGCTGCTGGTGCTGGTGCCTTGGGCTTCGATCAACCTGATCGATTTCTACCTGATCAAGAAGGGCCAGTACGACATCGCCTCAATCTTCAGTGCAGACGGCGGCATCTATGGCCGCTTCAACCACCACGCGATCATTGCCTATGCCTGCGGCATCCTGGTGCAGCTGCCGTTTGCCAATACTTCGCTGTATGTGGGGCCGTACTCGAACATTGTCGAAGGGGCCGACCTGTCGTGGCTATTCGGCTTGCTGGTGACCGTGCCGCTGTATTACTGCCTGGCCACACGCGGGAAGGCGGTTAACAGTGCGCGGGTTATCAGCGTCAACGACTGACAACTGCAACATGGGGCTGCAAAGCAGCCCCGACTATGGCCGCTTGGTCGATTTCCGCGCTTTGCTGGGTCAGGCATGCCCGCGCCCGTCATGCTGCCTGCGATACGCCCCCGGCTGCACCCCCACTGCCTTGGCGAACGCCCGGGTGAATGCGGCCACCGACTGATACCCCACCTGCGCGCCCACCTGCTCAACGGTATGCCCCGCCTGCAGCAACTGGCTGGCATGGCGCATGCGCAGCGCCAGCAGCACTTGTCCCGGTGACTGCCCGGCCAGCTCGCTGAAACGCTTGAAAAAAGCCGACCGTGACAACCCGGTGCAAGCGGCCATGTTCTCCAGGGTCCAGGTTTGCCCCGGTTGCTCGATCAATTGCTCAAGCAATCCGGCAAATGCCGGCTGGCGGGCGAGGGCGACCAGCCCGCCCAGCGATTGCCCTGCGTGCACCTGCTGGCGCAGCACGTACAGGAACAACAAGTGCGTCAGCCGTTCCAGTAGCATCTGTGATGGCCCAGCATCTCGCCGGCATTCTTCCAGGATCAGCCCGAACAGCGCCCGCGCTGCGCTGCCGCTGGGATCTTCAGCGCGTAACAAGATCCAGTCAGCGAGACCCTCGACAATCAGCGAGCAGAGGCCCGACTGAAAATGGAAGAAGCCGCAGACCAAGCCAACGCCGTCGGCGGCCTGGCTATCCAGCGCCTGCATGGCCTGGCGTGGCTGAGCACAGGCGTCGACCGGGTCCTGATCGCTGGACAAGCGATAGGCCAGGTCACGCAGCAGGAACACGGCATCACCTTTCTCCAGGCGAATGGCCTGCGGCTGGCCGTCAATGTGCAGCCAGCAATGCCCTTGCACCACCAGGTGAAAGCTGGCGCGGCCCATGCCTTGGGTACTGGCATGCCAGCCGCCGCAATAGCGGCCTACATGAAACAGGCTGGCATCGAGCTCCAGGCTTTCTAATAACCAATCGACAAGCGGGCTGGACGAAATCATCTAATGCAAAGACTCAGGAGCAAGGAAAGGCGACTGACGAATATGGAGGGTAGTTCTTATAACCAACAGACTGTAGTGACACTCATCAAAGGAGATCACTGCATGTCCGCGCGCATTACTTTACACACGCTGCAGAGCGCCCCGGAAGCGGCACGGCCGTTCCTTGAGAACGCGCAGAAGAATTCCGGCTTCATCCCCAACCTGCTTGGTGTGCTGGCCAACGCCCCGGCGGCGCTGGAAACCTACGTGACCGTTTCGGCACTCAATGGCAAGTCTGAGCTTGGCCTGGCCGAGCGTGAAGTGGTGCAACTGATCGCGGCCACCCAGCATGGCTGCGACTTTTGCGTGGCCGGCCATACGGCCGTCGCGCTGAACAAGGCCAAGCTGCCGCAGGAGGTGGTCGATGCTCTGCGTGCCCGTGGCGAACTCCCGAACGCCCGCTACGAAACCCTGGCCGCCTTTGCCCGCGAAGTGATCGCCACCCGTGGCAATGTCAGCGAAGCCACCTACCAGGCCTTCCGTGAGGCCGGCTTCAGTGAAGGCAACGCCTTGGAGGTGATTCTGGGCGTAAGCCTCGCAACCCTGTGCAACTTTGCTAATGTTTTCGCCCAGACGCCACTCAACGAAGAGCTTGGCAAATACCGCTGGCAGCCTTCTGCGTAGTCCACCTGTGATAATGGCCATTACCAGGCCGTTGTATGAGCGGCCTTGTGCCGTGAACGGGCCGCAGAGCGGCCCCGGCGTTATCAAAGGAGCAAGACCATGCAAGATTGTGCATTTCGACACTGGCTGGATGCCAATGCCGAGGCCATCGACCGGGGCCTGTGCGAACCGCAGCAGGTGCTGGCGCAGATCGCAGAATCGCAGCTGCTGCGCACGGGGGTCGACCCAGCGCTGGGCGGTACGGGCGGGCAGGTGACCGACGCGGTCGAGGCCATCGCCGCCATTGCCAGCCGCTCATTGGCTGCGGCTTTCGTCTGCTGGGGCCAGCGTGCCTTCATCGAATACCTGCTGCACAGCCCCAACCAGCCCCTGCGTGAGCGCCTGCTGCCGCGGCTGTTGACCGGTGAATTGGCCGGTGCCACCGGGCTGTCCAACGCCATGAAGTTCCTGTCCGGTATCGAAGCGCTGCAGGTGCGTGGCCGCCCGGCAGCCGATGGCTGGCACCTGGAAGGGCGACTGCACTGGGTGACCAACTTGCGTAAAAGCGGCTTCGTGGTGGCGGCGGCCATCGAGGATGAAGCCGGCGGCGCGCCGTTTGTGCTGGCCATTCCTTCCGACGCTCAAGGCCTGGAGCGCTCTGATGATCTACAACTGATGGGCCTGCAGTCGAGCAACACGGCAGCACTGGCTTTTCACCAGGTGCCGCTGGCCCGCGACTGGTTGCTGCATGAAAATGCACGCGAATTCCTGCCACGGGTACGTCCGGCATTCCTGGCGCTGCAATGTGGCATGGCCATTGGCCTGGCGCGACGAGCGCTGGAAGAGGTTCAGGCGCATCTGCATGGCCGAGCCTCGTTCCTCGACGAAGCCCGTCAGGTGCTTGGCGAACGCCTGGAAAACACCGTCAGCGAACTCAAGCAGGGCTTGCTCGAAGGTCGCTTCCAGCAGCAGCCGGCGGCCTTGTTCAAGCTGCGCATCATCCTGGCTGAAAGTGCTGCTGACGCGGTACAACTGGAGTTGCAGGCCAGTGGCGGCAAGGCTTACCTCTGCGAATACGGCGAAGGGTTCGCCCGCCGCTGGCGGGAGTCGGCCTTCGTGCCGATCGTCACGCCCAGCCTGGTGCAATTGCGCGCCGAACTGCAACGCCAGGCAGGCGTTGCATGAGCGCGGTATTGCTGGAGGCCCGTGAAATTCGCTTGGGCTACCCGCGTGAGGGTGGTTGGCAGCAGGTGCTGGCGCAGTTCGACCTGCAGCTGGCGCCAGGTGAAGTCGTGAGCATCCTTGGCCCCAGTGGTGTGGGCAAGTCCAGCTTGCTGCGGGTGCTGGCAGGCCTGCAGCAGCCTGGCGGCGGCAGCGTGAGCTTGCACGGCCAGCCGCTGCAGGGGCCGCACCCGCGTCTGGCGGTGGCCTTTCAGGACCCAAGCCTGCTGCCATGGCTGAGCCTGGAGAAGAACGTCGCCTTCGGCCTGGACTTCGCCCGTCAGCCCAGGCTGGCGGATGCCGAACGCCGTGCACGCATCGACCATGCGATTGCGGCTGTGGGCCTGGCCCACGCCCGTGGCCAGTACCCGGCGCAGTTGTCTGGCGGCATGGCCCAGCGCACCGCGCTGGCCCGCTGCCTGGCACGCCAGCCCGAAGTCTTGTTGCTGGATGAACCCTTCGGTGCGTTGGATGAGGTGACCCGCGCCGACATGCAGCAGTTGCTGCTGCAACTGATCGCCACGCACAAGACCGCGGCCGTGCTGATCACTCACGATATCGACGAAGCCCTGCTGCTGTCAGACCGGGTTCTGCTACTGGGCAACCACCCAGCGCACATCCTCGGCCAGTGGCACATCGACCTGCCGCAACCACGGACGCAGCGGGTCGAAGAACTGGGCGCTTTGCGTATCGAAATCCTCAAAACCCTTCGGCGGGCAAGCCGCACAGTCGAACCTACCCCAACCTCGTTGCCCTCGGAGGCTGTCCATGTGCATGGATGACTGTTGTTCCTCTTCTTCGCGTCGTGACTTTCTCAAGCTCGGCGCCATGCTCACTGCTGCCGGTGCATTGCCGTTGCTGTCGAGCTTGCAGGCGCGTGCCGCTGCCGAGCCGGACGCGCCGGTGCGCATCGGCTACCTGCCGATCACCGATGCCACGCCGCTGCTGGTGGCACATAACAACGGCCTGTTCGAGGCCGAAGGCATCAAGGCCGAGCGCCCGGTGCTGCTGCGCAGCTGGGCGCAGGTGATCGAGGCATTCATCTCCGGCCAGGTCAATGTCATCCACCTGCTTTCGCCGATGACGGTATGGGCGCGCTATGGCAGCAAGGTGCCAGCCAAGGTGGTGGCCTGGAACCACGTGGGCGGTTCGGGCCTGACTGTTGCGCCGGATATATCCGACGTGAAACAGCTCGGTGGCAAGACAGTGGCCATTCCGTTCTGGTACTCGATCCACAATGTGGTACTGCAACAGTTGCTCAACGACAACGGCCTGACGCCCGTGTCGAAGCCGGCCAATGCGCAACTGGCCGCCAACGAGGTCAACCTGCTGGTGCTGCCACCGTCCGACATGCCACCCGCTCTGGCCAGCAAGCGCATTGCCGGCTACATCGTTGCCGAGCCGTTCAACGCACTGGCCGAGAACCTCAAGGTGGGCCGCGTGCAGCGCTTTACCGGCGATGTATGGCGCAACCATGCGTGCTGCGTGGTGTTCATGCACGAGCATGACCTGAATAACCGCCCGGAGTGGTCCCAGAAAGTGGTCAACGCCATCGTCAAGGCCCAGCAATGGACCCGTGACCATCGCACCGAAGCCGCCGCACTGCTGTCTAGGGCGGGCCCCAACAAGTACACCCCGCACGAGCCTGCGGTGCTGACCAAGGTCCTGGCGCCCGCCGCCGAAGACCGTGCTGGCTACATTGCCAGTGGCGCCATTCGCCATCAGCAGTGGGACGAAAAACGCATCGACTTCCAGCCATACCCGTTCCCGAGTTACACCGAAGAGCTGGTCAAGCGCCTGAAAACCACCCTGATCGAAGGCGACAATGCGTTTCTTGCCGGGCTGGATCCGGCGTATGCCGCCCGCGACCTGGTCGACGATCGCTTCGTGCGGAATGCCATCGCGGCAGTGGGTGGCCCGTCGGTGTTCGGCATTGCCGACAACTTCGAGCGTAGCGAGGAGTTTGCGGTCTGATGCGCACGCATGTCGTACATGCCGGCCTTGGGCTGGTCGGGTTGCTGGCCTTGTTGCTGTTATGGTGGGCCGGTGTGGCAATGTTCGGCCAGGCCCACGGCCTGTCGGCGCGCTTTTCGCCGGCGGCAACCCTGGCCAGCCTGGTCGAGCTGCTGGGGCAGGGCGAGGTCTATGGGCATATCTGGGTCAGCCTCAAGCGCATCCTGATTGGGCTGCTGCTGGCGCTGCTGATGGGTGTGCCGCTGGGCTTGCTGGTAGGCAGCTACCGGCACCTGGAGGCGGCGACCACGCCAGCATTCCAGTTTCTGCGCATGATATCGCCATTGTCGTGGATGCCTGTGGTGGTGATGCTGATGGGCGTGGGTGACCAGCCGATCTACTTCCTGCTGGCGTTTGCCGCGTTGTGGCCGATCTTGCTGAATACGGCGGCAGGGGTGCGTCAACTGGACCCGCGCTGGCTGCAACTGAGCCGCAGCTTGAGTGCCACGCGCTGGGAAACCTTGTGCAAGGTGATTGTGCCGGGGGTGATCGGTCACGTGCTGACGGGGGTGCGCCTGGCCATCGGTATTCTGTGGATTGTGCTGGTGCCGTGCGAAATGCTTGGGGTGAGTGCGGGGCTTGGGTATTTCATTCTTGATACCCGTGACCGGCTGGCGTATTCCGAACTGATGGCGATGGTGCTGCTGATTGGCGTGCTGGGGTTTGTGCTGGATGCCCTGGCGCGTGGGCTGCATCGGCGCTGGGTGCATGGCTGAGAGGCCAATGGGGCTTCTTCGCGGGCTCGCCCGCTCCCACAGGTACATCACCGGCCTTGGGCCTTAGGGTATTCCTGTGGGAGCGGGCAAGCCCGCGAACAGGCCTTTGGATCAATGCACGTTCTTGCGCTGGCGCACACATTCCTGGGCTTGAGCGGTCAGCTCATCCAGCCGCTCATCGCGCATCTGCTCCGCTTCGATCATCGCATCCTCACCCTGCTGGTTAAGCAGATAGGTGTGAATCTGCAGCACTTCAGCCGTCTGATAAATCGGCGCAATGTCCAGGCGCCCGATCAGCGCACCACTGGGCTGGCCGGTACTGCTCATCAGCACCTGCGGGCCGTTGGCGGCCACCACTTGCATGCCCATCGCCTCGAACCACGGCACCTGGTTGGCAAAGGCGTTCAGCTCTACGCAGGCATGGCGTGAGCGCAGGTCGCCCAGCAGAGCACGGGCGATGCCCTGGCGGCGATGGCTGGCGCACACGGCCAGAAAGGCCAATGCACAGGCCTGCCCATCGTCCTGGGCTGGCAGCGACAGCGCAAAGCCCAGCAATTGGTCCGGTGCTTCGGCATCCAGCGCCAGGGTAAGCGCCACGGCCAGACCGCGGGTGCCGTCCAGCGCTTGCAGGTACTGGTGGACTTCCATGCCGACGCCGTACTGGTACAGCGGGTACAGCGGGTTGTCGACGGCGATGGCGACACTGCTCAAATCGCCGACATTGTGAATGACCAGCTCGCGGATCTGGTTCTGGAAAGATTCGGGCGGCACGCTGTCGAGGCGGCTCAGGATGAACATCTGGGGGCTCCGGCGGATGAGAATACGACCCGCGCTGTGTTGGCGCGGGTTGTACAGTCTAACCGTTTTTGCCGTATCAGCCGTGTGCCTGTAAGGCACCGAGCATCAGGTCGAGGTTTTGCACGGCAGCACCAGAGGCACCTTTGCCCAGGTTGTCGAACACTGCGGTGAGCAGTACCTGGCCATGCTCGGGGTTGGCGTACAGCGCCAGGCGCAGGTCATTGCTGCCGTTCAATGCCTCGGGGTCGAGGTTTGCCGCAGCACCGCACTGATGCAGAGGCATCACCTGAACATGGCGGGCACCCTGGTAATGCTGTTCCAGGCAGGCTTGCAAATGCTCGGCGCTGACCTGTCCAGGCAACAGGCGAAGTTGCAGCGGAATGCTCAGCACGATGCCTTGGCGGTAGGCGCCATAGCCGGGCATGAACATCGGCCGCGCCGACAACCCCGCGTGCTGCTGGATCTCCGGTACGTGCTTGTGCGCCAGCTCCAGGCCATACAGCTGTAGCGCCGGGGCTTTGGCGGCGCCGGGCTGTTCATGCCGCTCGACCGCCGCGCGACCACCGCCGGAATAGCCAGACACGGCGTGGATGTTCAGGGGGTAGTCCGCAGGCAGCAAGCCGGCCTTGACCAGTGGGTGCAGCAGCGCGATGGCGCCGGTGGGATAGCAGCCGGGATTGCTGACACGCGTGCTTTGCGCGATGCGCTCGGCTTGCTGATGGTCAAGCTCCGGCAGGCCATACACCCAGCCTGGTGTGGTGCGGTGCGCCGAGCTGGCGTCGATCACCCGCACCTGTGGGTTGTGGATTGCGGCCACGGCCTCGCGGGCGGCGTCGTCGGGGAGGCACAGCAGGGCAATGTCGGCGCTGTTGATCGCTTCGCAGCGGCGTTGCGGGTCCTTGCGCTCGGCCTCGGGGAGGGTCAGCAGGCGAAGATCGCTCCGGCCCTGCAGGCGGGCATGGATCTGCAGGCCTGTGGTGCCTTGGTCGCCGTCGATGAAAACAACAGGGGTGTGCATGCTCGGGGTCCGGTTGGGGAAAGATAGCCTATGCTCGCCCGTAGCGTTGGTAATGAAAATTTGAATATGATGACCGATACATTCAGGTTTTCTGAATGATTTTTGAAACACGTGGTGAACCTGTGGGTTTACTCGAAAAAGGGCCTGCACTGACAATTGCGCGAAATCAGCCTCGACCGCCTCCGCACATTGGTGGTCATCACCGACCTGGGCTCCTTTGCCGAGGCCGCCCGCCAGCTTAACCTGGCGCCGCCCACCATCAGCTTGCACGTGGCCGAGCTGGAGGCGCGTATCGGCGCCCCGTTGCTCACCCGCACCCGCGGCCAGGTGCGGCCTACCGTCATCGGTGAAACACTGCTGGGGCGCGCCCGACGCCTGCTGGCGGACGCTGACTTGGCGCTGGACGAAGTACGCCGGCAGGTCGCAGGTTTGACCGGGCGTGTGCGCCTGGGCGCCTCCACCGGTGCCATCGCCCATTTGCTGCCGCAGGCGCTGGCGCGCCTGCGTGTGGAGCACCCGGGGATCGATGTGCAGGTTCAGGTGCTGACCTCCCAGGCATCGCTCGCGCGCTTGCGTGAGGGCACACTGGATATCGGCCTTGTGGCCTTGCCGCAGGTAGCCGGCAAAGGGCTGACGGTTACCCCCTGGCGGCGCGACCCGATCCTGGCGTATGTGCCGGCCGACTGGCAGCCGCCGGCCAGGATCACCCCGGCCTGGCTGGCGCAACGGGCGTTGATCCTGAATGACAGCACCACCCAGCTGTCGCGGGTTACCGGCGAATGGTTTGCAGCGGCGGGGTTGTACCCCGAACCGCGGATCGAGCTGAACTACAACGATGCGATCAAGAGCCTGGTCGGCGCCGGGTACGGGGCGACATTGTTGCCGCAGGAGGGGGAGGCGACCGAACTGGACCGGCGCATTGCCCGCCGACCGCTGCGGCCGGGGTTGTGGCGGCAGTTGGGTATTGCGTGTCGGGAAGGGCAGGTGGAGCGGGCCACGGGGTATGTGCTGGAGGCGCTGGAACGGTTGCGGTAGGGGCAGCTTCCGCTGCTGCAAGACCTGTGGCAGGCCGGCACGTTCCAGCCCCGACGCCTTGCCTAACTCAGAACCAGCGATCGTTCTTCTTGCGCCCACGGGTCAGTGCCGGCAGGATCAGCCCCGCCAGCAAGCCTGCACCGGCAATGCTGCCGCCATACACCATGTAGCGCATCATCACCTGCTTGTTCTCATCCCCCAGGCGGGCCTGGGTATCGCGCAGGTCCGACTGGCTCTGATCGAGCTGCTCGTTCAGTGCCTTGTTGCGCGCCTCCAACTCGTCAATCAGCTGCTTGCGCGAATCAAGCGTTTCCTGCATGCCCTGTACGCGGTTCTTCCAGCTGTCGTCGATGGTCTTCAACTGCCCGGTCAGTTCGGCGACCTGGGCATCGAGCAATGGCAGGCGCTCGTTCTGCCCGGGCACTGTCTGCAGGTCGTTGCTGAGGATCCACACCACATCGCCGTTCTGCCCGCGCACCTGGCTGTAATTGCCCTGGCTGCCGAGCAGGGTCAGCTTCTGCCCGGACTTGAGCGTGCCGACAATGCGGTGCCCGTCGGTCGGGCCGCTGCGCACGTAGGTGCTCAGGCTGTCACTGACCCAGCGTGCGTCGCTGGCAGGCTCTTCGGCGTGCACGGGTGCGACAAGACTCACCAAGGCGGCAATCAGGCCGATGCGCAGGGCAGGGAGGGCGGAAGCATTTGGGCGGGAATTGGGCATGTTGGGTCTTCGCTGAAACAGGACAAAAAGAAGGCCCGGTGACTGGGCCGATGAACCGGTCGGTGAGTTGACCGTCAGCGAAAGACCGTTTTTTTGTCAGCAGGTTCACTACCTGATGTCGGAAATGTCTGCAGAACCGGTACGCCGGGGCTATGAGGCTAGACTCAAGGCTCACCTTCGATCTTGGAGCAAGACCATGACTGCCAAGAACACCATCTGCCTGTGGTACGACCACGATGCCGAAGAGGCGGCGAACTTCTATGCCCGAACTTTCCCCGATAGCCGGGTGGTCGCTGTGCACCAGGCACCCGCCGATTACCCTTCAGGCAAGCAGGGCGATGTGATCACCGTGGAATTCACGGTAATGGGTATCCCTTGCGTGGGCCTCAATGGTGGCTCGGCCTTCAAGCACTGTGAGGCGTTTTCGTTCCAGGTCAGTACCGCGGACCAGGCAGAGACCGACCGCTTGTGGGATGCCATTGTCGGTAACGACGGCGAGGCCAGCGTTTGCGGCTGGTGCAAGGACAAATGGGGGATTTCGTGGCAGATCACTCCACGCATCCTCATCGAAGCCATCGGCCACCCCGACCGTGCGGCGGCCAAGCGTGCGTTCGAGGCCATGATGCAGATGGGCAAGATCGATGTGGCCAAGATAGCGGCGGCGTTGAAAGGTTGAAGCAGATCCATGTTTCAGCAGGCGCGGTCTCGCATCGCGAACGGGCTGCGTAGCAGCCCGTGGTCTTCGGGTTGACGCCGTCAGTTGCTGGTTACTTCGGCCTCTGCCGCTGTCTTGGCCGATGCCTTCTTCTCCTGCACCACAATGTAGAACTCCTCCCCATGCTTCACCGCCCCATACAGTACGGCCTTCTCGATCAGCTCGTTGCCGCGCAGGTGGCGCAGCATCATCGGGTCCTTGCGCAGGTCGCGGTACAGCGCCAGGCATAGCAGCACCATCACCACCACGAATGGCAAGGCCACGACGATGGTCAGGTTCTGCAGCCCGGTCAGCGCCTCGCCAGGGTTACCTGGATCGCCGATCGCCAGCATGATCGCCGCCACCGTACCGGTCAGCGTCCCCCAGAAAATCACTGTGCGTCGCGATGGCGCTGTGGTGCCGTGTTCCGACAGCGTACCCATCACCAGCGAGGCGGCGTCGGCACCCGAAACGAAAAAGATGCCCACCAGGATCATCACCAGCACCGACGTTGCCGAGGCCAGCGGGTAGCTGTCCAGCAACTGGTACAGCGCGTGGTTACTGTTGACCGCACCGTTGGCCAGCTGGAAGGCGCCCTCGCGCACGGCCTCGATGGCGGCGCCACCGAAGATGGTGAACCACACCAGGCTGACCAGGCTTGGCACCAACAGCACCCCGGTAACGAACTGGCGAATGGTGCGACCGCGGCTGATGCGGGCGATGAACATGCCCACGAAAGGCGTCCAGGAGATCCACCAGGCCCAATAGAACACGGTCCAGCCGGCCAGCCAGCTGTTCATCTGTTCGCCGCCGCTGGCGTTGGTGCGGGCCATCATTTCCGGCAGCATCTTGATGTAGATGCCGAGCGAGGTCGGCAACAGATTGAGCATCAGCAGCGTCGGCCCGACCATGAACACGAACACCGCCAGCACCAGTGCCAGCACCATGTTGGTGTTGGACAGCCACTGGATACCCTTGCCGATGCCCGACACCGCCGAGGTCACGAAGGCAATGGTCAGCAGGGTGATGATCGAGATGTAGAACAGTTTACCGGGGCTTTCGATCCAGCCGTTGTATTCCAGGCCGCCGGCAATCTGCAGCGCCCCTAGGCCCAGCGAGGCGGCCGAGCCGAACAGCGTGGCGAAGATCGCCATCATGTCGATCAGGCGGCCGAGAGGGCCGTTTGCGTGCTTGCCGATCAGCGGCCGGAAGGCGGCGGAAATCAGCTGCGAGCGGCCACGGCGGAAGGTGCCGTAGGCGATTACCAGGCCGACGATGGCGTACATGGCCCAAGGGTGCAGGGTCCAGTGGAACAAAGTGGTGGCCATTGCCACCTGCATCGCTTCGCTGGTCTGCCCGCTGGCCGAGCCGGGCGGCGGCGATATGTAGTGCGACAGCGGCTCGGCCACGCCGAAGAACATCAGGCCGATGCCCATGCCGGCGCTGAACATCATCGCGACCCAGGACACCGTGCGGAACTCTGGCTGTTCGCCATCGCGGCCCAGCGGCACCCGCCCGTAACGGCTGGCGGCCAGCCACAGCACGAACACCACGAAGAGGGAGGAAGTGAGCACGAAGAACCAGCCGAAATTGAGAATGACCCAGGATTGCGCGCTGGAGGCGCTGCTGGCCAGGCTGGCCTGGTTGAGGAAGCCCCAGAGCACGAAGGCGATGGCCAGAAGGCTGGTGAAACCAAAGACGATCCAGTCAAGCTTGCCCTCGAAATGTCGATCCTGGCGGGCTTCTGCGGTTTTCGAGGGGTCTGTGACGCCAAGATCGAGTGTTTCGGGGATGTGTTCCTTTGCCATGTATGATGAGGCCCCATTTGTGTATTGCCTGGACGCGCAGGCTTGTTGTGTGGGCTGCCGAGCACGATGACGGCCTCGGCGGGGTGGATTGCTGGCGGGATTATCCTGCGCAGCAGATAGCGGCTCATGTCCCCATAACGCCATGGGGCGTCCATTGCGCGACTTGGCAAATACTTTTAGTTCTGGGGGCAATGGCCCTTTCTGCCTCGGCTTCTGGTACCCTGATGGGCATAACCCGGGACCGCACATACGAGCATCGTAGAAGCGCTGCTGCTTGCGGGCCTGGCCGCACCAGGAAACGGAGATTCGTCATAATGGCCACTGACCGTGTGAGCCTGATTCATTTCGATAAATTGAGCATGAGCCCTGCCGCTGCCGATCGGTTCCAGAAAGCCCTCGACGCGCTGGAAGCGCTCAAGCTGCAGGACCGTTACGTGTATCTCATCGCTCCTTATCTGGGTGATATCGCTGACGCCTCCGACGCCGAGCAACTGGCAACAGCCCTGGAGCAGGGCTTGCGCGTGGTCGAAGAGTTGCTGGCAGCCAGGTCGGTAACCAAGGTCAAGGCCGAGGAAGTGCGCCAGGTGTTCCACAGCGCAGGCGAACGTGCGCGGGCAGAACTGCCTGGCTGAGCAGTGGCATGGCCAAAGACATCGACAACCCCTGCGTCTCGTTATGCCAGCTCAACAGCGAACTGTGCGTGGGCTGCGGCCGTACCCGTGACGAAATCCGCAAGTGGCGGGGCATGAAGCGGCCCGAGAAAATGGCCACTGTGCAGCGTGCGGCGACGCGAATGAAGGCTATCGCCAAAAAGGCGGCCAAGCGGCAGAATGCCGGCTGAACCTGCGTGCAATTGACGCAGCCTTTCCTGTTTGTCTGACGAGCCTGAAAATGGATTCTCACTCGCTGTTCGCGTTTACCCTGGTCGCCGCCATCGCGATCGCCAGCCCCGGCCCTGCCACCTTGATGGCTATCAACAACAGCCTTGCCCATGGCCAGCGCAGCGCGATCTGGTCGTCGCTGGGCAATGGCACGGGTCTGTTCTGTCTGTCGGCAGCGGCCATGCTGGGGCTAGGCGCACTGTTGGCCAGTTCTGAAGTACTTTTCAATGCCGTGAAGATCCTGGGGGCGGGCTATCTGTTCTACCTGGGGGCGCGCCAACTGCTGAAGAAGAGCCCGATGCTGGAGCAGGGTGCCGCAGAGCGTTCAGCCAAGGTGCGGCCCACGCCGCTGAAACTGTTCAAATCGGCCTTTCTCACTGCAGTGACCAACCCGAAGGCGACCATGTTCTTTACTGCACTGTTCCCGCAGTTCATCGACCAAGGGGCTGCGCTGTTGCCGCAGTTCCTGACCTTGACCGGGATTTTCGTGGCCTTGTCGCTCACTTCGCTAAGCGCGTATGCCGCCCTGGCTGCGCGGGCCAAGGGGGTGCTGACCCGGCCGTCGCTGTCGCGCTGGGTGAACAGGGTGGTGGGCACCACCTTTATCGGTTTTGGCGCGGCGATCCTGGCGATGCGACGGCAGGGTGCCTGAAAAGCCCAGGTTGTCGCCGGCCGTGCAGGCGCTCACTGTCTGTCCTTCGGCAGATTTATCAACGGGACGATGAAAGGCTCGTCTGCGGGTTGCTGATGGTCCAGACTGTCTACAGCGCGCAGATGATAGCTGCAGGCGACCACGGCAGGTGGCAGCCTTTGGCCACTACGCCGGATCGCCGGGTGTTTCATGTGCCGAGGGTCGTAGATGATCGAGCGTTGCTTCCGCCACGTCTTGCTCCTGATGTGCCTGTCACTGCTGCCCCTGGCTGCAACAGCGGATGATGCATGCCTACGGCTGACCGCCACAGGCAACCCGGAATACCCCCCGTACCTGTGGCGCGACCCGCTGAACCCTCAACGACTGATCGGTGCCAATGCCGACCTGCTCAAATACCTGGGCAAGCAGCTGGGGCTGGACATAGAGGTGGTTTATGCCGGGCCGTGGTCGCGAGCCCAGGAAGAAGTGCGCACCGGCCGGATCGACTTGATGGCCGGGTATTTCCTGACCGAAGCGCGCCGGCAGCACGTGGACTTCATTGCCCCGCCGTTTTTGCGCACGCCCAGCGTAATCTGGGTGCGCCAGGACAATGCCTTTGCCTACCAGCAATGGGCCGACCTCAAAGGCCGCAAGGGTGGCACTCTGGTCAACAACAGCCACGGCCAACAGTTCGATGAATACGCCCAGGCCAATCTCACCCTCGAAGCGGTGCCCACTGCCAGGCAGGCGTTCGAGAAGCTGATGCACAAGCGCAGCGATTACGTGGTGTACGAGCAGTATCCTGGCATGGCGCTGGCGCGCACATTGGGCATCGCAGCCACTGTGCAGGTTTTGCTGCCACCGGTGTCCAGCGAAGGGTTGTACCTGGCAATCTCACATGAGTCGCCTTGCAACCGGCCACTGCTGCGTGAGGCGCTGGCGCGGGAGATGGCGAAGATCGTTGGCGGGGCCTTGCCCGAGCAGTGGTTGAAACAGAATCTGGAGCGGTGGCAGTGACAGAGTGGCTCATGCGCTGCGCGGTCTTTGTTGGGGGCAGCCTCGCGTCGGTACATGTGCCACTCCAATTCAACGCATATGCAAGATGATGGGGCTGCTGCTAGCCGGGTCGGTATGCCCACGCAGCTTGCCTACTGCCTGCGCATCCACCGCACCCCCCTGGTTGCCCCAGGCCGTACGCACAAAGCTGAGCACGTCGGCAATCTCCTGATCACTCAACTGCTCGCGCAAAGCCGGCATGCGATAGGCGTCCGGCACCCCTGCAGCCACCACCCGCTGCGAACCATTGAGCGTGATATTGATTGCCGAGGCGCTCTCCTTGGCCAGTGCCGAAGTCGCCCCGGCCAAGGGCGGCATCCATTCGGCCTGGCCCTTGCCGTCCAGGCCATGGCACGACGCACAGCGTGTCACGTAGGTGCGCGCTCCCGGGCTGTCCAGCCGTGTCGCTGGCGATTCGGCCTGGTATTGCCATGGCGCGCCGTCCCGTTGGGGGTCGCCGGGCAGCGACTTCAGGTAGTGAGCGATGGCAGCCAGGTCGTCATCGTGCATGAATTGCGTGGAGTTGTTGAACGCCTCGGTCATCGAACCATATACCACTGCATGCCGGTTGCGCCCGGTCTTCAGGAACTGCGCGATCTCTGCCTCGCTCCAGCGCCCCAGCCCGGTGTTGTGATCGGCGCGTAGGCTGGGTGCATACCAGCCGTCGAGCAGTGCGCCGGACAGGAACGGCTTGCCGCTGTCATCCAGCGCCTTTTCATTGAAGGCCAGGCCACGTGGCGTATGGCAACTGCCGCAGTGTCCGGGGCCCTGGACGATATAGGCGCCACGGTTCCACTGTGCATCCTGCCCGGCCTTGTCGGTGTAAGGCGTAGTGGCGGCGAACAGGCCGTTCCACAAGGCGATGGGCCAGCGCAGGTTCAGCGGCCAGGGGATGTCGCTGCCCAGGTTGGCCTGCCGCGCCGGTTGCACGCCGTGCATGAAGAACGCATACAGCGCCTTGACATCATCATCGCTGAGCTTGGCGTAGGACGGGTAGGGCATCGCCGGGTACAGCCGTCGGCCACCCGGTGCGACACCCTGGCGCACGGCGCGGTCGAAGTCGGCCAGGGTGTAGTTACCGATGCCGCTGTCGCGGTCGGGGGTGATGTTGGTGGCGTGGATTGCCCCCAGCGGGGTGGCCATTTCCAGTCCGCCGGCGAACGGTTTGCCATCCGGTAGGCTATGGCAGGCCACGCAGTCACTGAGCCGGGCGACGTATTCGCCGCGGCTGACCAGCGCCGGGTCGGCAGCAGTGGCCTGTGCGTCGGCAAACGGTGATGCGGGTTCACGGGTGACATACCAGGCCAGCAGGCCCGCCGCGACCAGGCACGGCAGCGCCAGCCAGCCAGCGGTTCTTGCGAAACGATGGGTCATGAGGCGTCCCTTGTGCGATCAGCTGAAGGTGTGGCGGCTCAATGGCAAACTGCGCACGCGCTGGCCGGTGAGCT
The DNA here is from genome assembly GCF_036961695.1 of Pseudomonas sp. CGJS7. Taxonomy (NCBI): domain Bacteria; kingdom Pseudomonadati; phylum Pseudomonadota; class Gammaproteobacteria; order Pseudomonadales; family Pseudomonadaceae; genus Pseudomonas; species Pseudomonas sp. CGJS7. Next base: position 38,057 of record NZ_JBAMDI010000092.1, read on the forward strand.
GCGCGACCGCGTTGGCCACCGCCGGGGCCACGGCGGGCAGCGGTGGTTCGCCGATGCCGCCCATCTTCGCCCCGCTTTCGATGATGCGCACATGCACCCGCGCCATGCGCGAAGGCGGCAGGATCGGGTACAGGTCGTAATTGCGTGCGCGCGGCTTGCCATCCACGTACACCGCTTCTTCCACCAGCGTCTGCGACAGGCCCAGGGCGACGGCGCCGTTGACCTGGTGCTCGATGATCGCCGGGTTGACGATGCTGCCCGGGTCGATGGCTTGCCAGATGTCGTGCACCCTGACCTGGCCGTTGTCGATCGAAACCTCGGCAATGACCGCAGCCTCCGAGCCGAACGGTGAGGCCATGGCCACGCCGCGTGCGCGCTTGCTGCCGTCCTCGGCGGTGAACGGTCCGCGCTTCCAGCCGCCGGACAAGTCGGCCACTGCGTTCAGCAGGGTGGTCAGTCTCGGGTTGTCGCGCAGCAGGTGCAGGCGCAGTTCAAACGGGTCCTTGCCACCTTTGTCCGCCAGTTCGTCCAGGAATGATTCGTAGAAGAAGTCGTTCAGCGAGTTACCTACCGAGCGCCAGTAACCAAGCATGGCCGGGCCTTTGACGTAGATCTGGGCAATGCGCTTGTTGGCGATGGCGTAGGACTTGCCTGACAGCCCCTCAAGCGCGGTCGGGTCGATCTTCTCCCCTTGTTTTCCAGCAAGTGCCTCGGTTGGGCCCTCGGTGGCGCTGACCGCTTCGAGCGCCACTGGCATACCGTCTGCGTCCAGCCCGGCGCGGAACTTCACCACTGCGACGGGGCGCAGTACATCGCGCAAGAACTCCTCTTCGCGACTCCAGATAAGCTTCACCGGCCGGCCAACCGCTTTGGCCAGGGCAATGGCCTGCGGGTAGGGGTTGGCAGAGTCGTACAGGAAGTGGCGGCCAAAGAAGCCGCCCAGCAGCGGCGAGTGCAGGTTGATTTGTGCAGGCTCCAGGCCGGTGCGTCTGGCAATGTCGTCACGGAACATGTCCGGGGCCTGGTTGGGCAGCCAGACGTCGAGGCTGCCGTCCGGGTTGAAGCGGGCGAGGGCGGACGGTGGCTCCAGCTGGGCATGGTTCAGGTACTGGTTGTGGTAGCTGGCCTCGACCTTGGTCTTGGCGTTGGCCAAGGCGCCGGCAATATCCCCTTCGTTCTCTTCATCACGGGACGGCCCTTGCACCGTAGCGAGGTGTTCGCGCCAGGCGTCGCTGGAAAAGTCGGCCGGCATCGGTCGCACTTTGCTGTCGGCGGCCGGTTCTTTCCAGTCCACCTGAATCGCCTCCACTGCACGCTTGGCGTGCCACCAGCGCTCGGCGACCACAGCCACGGCGCCTGGCAGCTGATGCACAGAATGTACGCCTTTCATGGCCTTGATCTGGTCTTCGTTGCGCAGGCTGCCAACCGTCATGCCCAGGCGCGGTGCATGCTGCACGGCAGCGTGGAGCATGCCGTCGACCTTGATGTCGATGCAGTACTGGGCCTTGCCGGTGGACTTGTCGTAGGCATCCAGGCGGCGTACGGGCTTTCCAATCCAGCGAAACTGGCTGGGGTCGCGCAGCTTGATGCTGGCCGGGTCGGGCACCGGCAGGTCCATGGCGCGACCGGCCAGCTCACCGTAGGGTACGGAACGTCCGCTCGTGGTATGTACTACGTTACCCGGCGTGGTAGAAAGCTCATCGACCGGTACACCCAGGTGTTCGGCGCCCGCCTGCAGCAGCATGCCCCGGGCGAGCGCGCCCAGGCGGCGCATGGTCGGGTAGCTCATGCGTACCGACATGCTGCCACCGGTGATGCGCATGCCGTTCTCCATCACCACGTAGGCTTCGCCCGGTGGTGCGCTATCGACCACGAAATGGGCCGGGTCGACATCCAGCTCTTCACCCACAATCTGCGCCATGGCGGTGAAAGGGCCTTGTCCGCCTTCCATGAAGGGGCTCAGCAGGCGCACCGTGCCGTCCGGGCGAATCTCCAGAAATGCAGGCACCTGGGTGCCGCGTTCAGCCGTTGCCGCAGCGGCGGCTGCTGCCTGCACGCGGGCCGAGCCCATGGGCAGGCCGAAACCTAGCACCAGGGCACCGACTGCGGTGCCGGCAAGAAAGCGCCGACGTGACAGGTTGACCGTTTCGCCCCGCTGCAGCCTGAGCAGTTCGGCGGGTGTATCGACTGGCGTGTTCATCAGGCCTGCTCCCCCTGGGCCAGGTCATGCACGGCGGCATGGATGGCGTTGTAGGTGCCGCATCGGCACAGGTTGACCATGGCTGCATCGATCTGCGCATCGCTGGGTTTGGGCGTGTGCTTGAGCAGCGCCGTGGCTGCCATTACCTGGCCAGACTGGCAATAGCCGCATTGAGCCACCTGGTGCTCAACCCAGGCGGCGACCACCCGTTTGCCGACGGGGTCGGCTTCGATCGCCTCGATGGTGGTGACCTCACGCCCCACCACACCGGCCACCGGGGTAACGCAGGCGCGCACCACATTGCCGTCCACCAGCACCGAACAGGCGCCGCACTGGGCCAAGCCGCAGCCATACTTGGTGCCGGTCAGCCCCAAGTCATCGCGGATTACCCACAGCAGGGGCGTGTCGGCGTCCGCCTCGACCTGATAGGTCTTCTGGTTGATGCGTAGTTCCATGGTTTCACCTGCCCGTCACGGTTGTTGTCGCTGTGTTTTTTCTGCATGGGGAATACGTTGTCCCCCGGTGCAGAAACGCTAGCACAGGAGGATGACCGCTGGTCTGGTGGCGGGGGTGGCTTCAGAGGATCAGGCAAGTAATCCGGTGGAATACGCAAGCCAGATTCGAAAAATCAAGCCTGCGGTCGGCGTTGAACAGGACTTGCGCAACGAAAACCCGGATAATGCCGGCCAATTTCGTTTTGCACGCTTAAATCACGGTAATCCCGCATGGAAATCAAGGTCAATTTTCTCGACAATCTCCGTCTCGAAGCCAAATTCGATGACTTCACGGTGATCGCCGACCAACCTATCCGCTACAAAGGCGATGGTTCGGCCCCCGGCCCGTTCGACTATTTCCTGGCGTCTTCGGCCTTGTGCGCGGCTTACTTCGTCAAGCTGTACTGCCAGACCCGCGATATTCCCACCGAAAACATCCGCCTGTCGCAGAACAACATCGTCGATCCGGAAAACCGCTACAACCAGATCTTCAAGATCCAGGTCGAACTGCCCGAGGACATCTCCGACAAGGACCGTCAAGGCATCCTGCGCTCCATCGACCGCTGCACGGTAAAAAAGGTGGTGCAGACCGGCCCTGAGTTCGTTATCGAAGTGGTCGACAACCTCGATGCCGATGCCCAGGGGTTGTTGATGCCGGTGTCGGACACCAGCACCTATATCCCCGGCAAGGACCTGCCGCTGGAGCAGACCATTGCCAACATGTCGGGCATCCTCGCCGGGCTGGGGATGAAGATCGAGATCGCCTCGTGGCGCAACATTGTGCCCAACGTCTGGTCGCTGCACGTACGCGATGCGCAGTCACCGATGTGCTTTACCAACGGTAAAGGCGCCACCAAGGAGGCTGCGCTGGCCTCGGCGCTGGGTGAGTTCATCGAGCGCCTCAACTGCAACTTCTTCTACAACGACCAGTTCTGGGGCGAAGACCTGGCCAACGCCCCGTTCGTGCACTACCCGAACGAACAGTGGTTCAAGCCGGGCCCGCGCGACGCGCTGCCGGCCGAGATCCTCGATGAGCACTGCCTGGCGATCTACAACCCTGACGGGGAGCTGCGCGGTTCGCACCTGTATGACACCAACTCGGGTAACACGGCGCGGGGCATCTGTTCGCTGCCGTTCGTGCGCCAGTCCGACCAGCAGGTGGTGTACTTCCCGTCCAACCTCATCGAAAACCTGTTCCTCAGCAATGGCATGAGCGCGGGCAACACCTTGGCTGAGGCGCAGGTGCAGTGCCTGTCGGAAATCTTCGAGCGCGCGGTGAAGCGCGAAATCCTCGAGGGTGAGTTGTGCCTGCCGGACGTGCCGCAAGAGGTGCTGGCCAAATACCCGGCGATCCTCGCTGGCATCCAGGGCCTGGAAGAGCAAGGCTTCCCGGTACTGGTCAAGGATGCGTCGCTGGGGGGCGAGTTCCCGGTCATGTGCGTGACCTTGATGAACCCGCGCACGGGTGGCGTGTTTGCCTCGTTCGGTGCCCACCCGAGCCTGGAAGTGGCGCTGGAGCGCAGCCTCACCGAACTGCTGCAGGGCCGCAGCTTCGAAGGCCTGAACGACCTGCCGCAACCCACCTTCGAAAGCCACGCGCTGACCGAGCCGAACAACTTCGTCGAGCATTTCATCGACTCTAGCGGCGTGGTGTCGTGGCGCTTCTTCAGCGCCAAGGCCGACTTCGAATTCGTCGAGTGGGACTTCTCCGGGCACGGCGAGGACTCCAACCAGCAAGAGGCCGCAACCCTGTTTGGCATCCTCGAAGACCTGGGCAAGGAAGTGTACATGGCGGTGTACGACAACCTTGGCGCCACCGCGTGCCGTATCCTGGTGCCAGGCTACTCGGAAATCTACCCGGTCGAGGACCTGATCTGGGACAACACCAACCGCGCCTTGTCGTTCCGTGCCGACATCCTCAACCTGCACAGCCTCGACAGCCGCTCGCTGAAGCTGCTGCTCAAGCGCCTGGACAACTGCGATGTGGATGACTACACCACCATCACCACGCTGATCGGTGTGGAGTTCGACGAGAACACAGTGTGGGGCCAACTGACCATTCTCGAACTGAAGTTGCTGATCTGCCTCGCGGTGCAGCGTTTCGAGGATGCCAAGGAACTGGTCGAGGCATTCTTGCAGTTCAACGACAACACCGTAGACCGCGGCCTGTTCTACCAGGCGCTGAACGTGGTGCTGGAAGTGCAACTGGATGACGAACTGGAGATGGATGACTACGAAGCCAACTTCCGCCGTATGTTCGGCAATGCGCGCATGGACGCGGTATTGGGCTCGTTGGACGGCAGTGTGCGCTTCCATGGCCTGACCCCGACCAGCATGAAGCTTGAAGGCCTTGATCGCCACCTGCGCCTGATCGACAGCTACAAGAAACTGCACGCGGCCCGGGCCAAGTTCGCCTGACAGGCGCTGCGCCCAATCATCGCCGGCAAGCCAGCGCCACAGGTATTGCACCGCTCTTGAGATTTGTGCCGAACCTGTGGGCGCTGGCTTGCCTGCGATAAGTCAGGAGCCGTCCTACAGCCCTTTGATCTGGGCGCCATCCTCATTCTGTCTTGCCGCGTTGCCATCCAGGCACGTAGCGTTCTCTTCCTATCCACTTCAGGTGGTGCCTATTCGGGCTTAGCAGGCCCCCCTTCGAAAGCCTCCGCCGGTGGTGGCGCTGCACGGACATTGAAAAGCTTGCAGACACAGTACCAACAGAGAGCGACGGTCAGGTTGTAGGGGAACAGCACCGCCCAGAACGGCAATTGCCAGTTCTTTTTGCCCTGCATTTCACCGGGCTCGCCGGTTCGCCAGGGGGCATAGTGGCGCCAGGCTTCTGCCGGGGTCAGGCAGATGGCGTGCAGTGGCTTGTGCCACCAGTTGGGTTCACCGGGCGGGGGGAGTTTGTCCGGGCCGTGGTCCATGAAGTGGCGGAGGTATTCCCACACTTCGGCGACATGCTTGACGCCGGGTTCGGTGGGTTCGTTGCTGTCGACCCAGAGGCAGTCTTTTTGATGCAGGCTGCCGTCTTCCCGGCGGGGGGCGAAGGCGAGGGCATAGCTGGTGCTGAACGATGAGCCGCCGTATTCGGTGCGCTTGAAGATGCCACCTCCGGTGTTGGCCCATTCGAATATTAGTACCTTACTCAGACGTTGGTAATAGATTTTTTGGGTTGACCGATTGAAGCAGAAACTTGATAGGCGTTTTATGAAATATATTCGATAGGCTAAGAATGGGAGGAAGATGAAAGGTGTAATTAGTGTAAGGAGGATAAAGGTATGACTAAAGGTGTATGGGTTCCAGGCTTCACTGGTTAGTAAGTAAGGGTAGGTGAAGACAACGAGCGCAATGGTCATTGCACAGTACAGCTTTCCCATAAAGACTGAGTCTGTTACCCAGGGGTTTTTCAGGCATAAGGTGGTTTTTGACAAGCTTGATAGTTGCCCGCCAATAGCGGGCTTATGCCCTGAACTTGAGCCTGAATTGAATATCCAGATGGTTGCCATGATCAGCGCTCCAGACGAAAAATTGACAGGGTCTCATTATCTTCGTCCAGGCCTTGATTGGCGTTGTAGGTTAGATGAAGTGAGACATGATTTTGGTTGGCTAGGGTGTTTTCGAAATGTAGAACTAAGCCAGCATCTACGATGTGGCCGGTCGGGCTGATTGGAAAAACGTCAATTCCTTGGTCGTCACGGAGGGAACTCAAACTTCCTGACCATTCACTTACGCCTAGCCTGAACGCAGGCAGCAGCACTGTGAATTCTACGGTTGGTTGGGATGTGGCTACTTCGTTATGTGTGATAGCTGTCCAATTTGGCGGCGACCAGTGGTTGTTCTGATGCCATCGGGTGTCGACTTTAGTTATGCCGAGGGATAGGGCCTGCTCGGCGGATAGTAGCTTGGGTCCGTAATGTTCATTGTGCCAAGCCTTAATTTCTGTTTGTAGTGAGGTGAAAGCAGGAAGTTTTTTGTCAAAGTCCAAGTTGATGTCAGCGTGCGACTCTCCATCATTGATGCGATTACCGAATATGCTACGTGCTGCCCACAGTTCTATTGGGCTGTGAAGGTGCTCATGTGCCTTGGCGTGCAGGTAGAGGCCTCCTGCAATGATGGCTACTCCTACGAGGACAAGGGCCGCTGCGGCCCATCCGGCAAAGGGCACAACCGATGTCACGCCCGCGATTGCAAGTCCTGCTTCAAGGACGACAGCGGAACCGACAGCCATGGTGAAACCACCAGTCAACGTGTAATCGGCAGCCGCTTGATTGCCGTTCGCTTTCTGGCGCCTTGCTTTGGAGATATCAGAAAGCAAGCTAAATGCAATTGCCGGGTAACCGGCTAAACGCGCAAACAGATTGCTACCCAAGAACTTGATAATCCCATTGCCAAAGGCCATGCCCGGCGCTGTGGCACTTAATCTCAGCATGACGGCCTTATGCGTTGCCCGCACGCTGACCATTGTTGCCGCCGCTGCACCGATCACCCCGAAAACAGATGAAGCGAACCCCAGGGTGTATTCCGGTGCGTCGCTCTTCTGCAGGCTGTTGTAGGCCGTCTTGAGCGATAAGATGTTGAACCACAGCATCCCCGCGTTTAAACCACCACCACCGCCGGAGGTGAGCAGCCCGAGAAAGTTAGGTTTCACCCGCGCAGTGGTGGTCAGCTCGATCGACACCGTGCGGCTACCCGAGATGCGCAACGCTTTCATCTCTTCAACCTGCGCCATGCCGCTCTTCAAATACCGCTGCACCTCCTGGCTAAATGGATTTTCCGTAATGGCCTGCTCGGTGATTCGATAGCGCGCCGCCAACAACCCCAGTGCTTTCTCGGCATTGGCCTCACGCGCTGCCAGCAACACTTGCTGGCGCAGGCCATGG